>CAXTRI010000006.1:0-2089 GCA_964246735.1 uncultured Flavobacteriales bacterium | reverse complement strand
CCAGAAAGATTAGAAGCTTTAAAAAGACATCATTTAGAATTAATAGAAGATATTGATAAAAGACTTAATTCTTATTATACCTGTTTTGATCAAGTTTATATAAAAATCGGAGACGAGTTCCCTAATTTTGAAAAAGATCTTTTAGAGTTAGAAAATTTGAAGATAAAAAGCGAAAACAAAATAAAAGAAATAGAAAGACTTATAAGAGAAAATAGGCATACTTCTGAAGCATCAACTTCAACATCAGCTATAATAAATGAACAATGAGATTTCAGGTCTTGAACAATTAGAACATATAAAAGAACGTTTAGATTCTTGTAGATTTAAAATTAGAGAGTATAATAATAAGCTTAAAGAAGCTGAGACAGAAGAAGAAAAATATAGACTAAGAGGGCGAATAGCAGGTGTTAAGGCAGCTGAAAATCGTTGGAAAGAAATACTAGGATCACTAAGTAAAGAAAAAGAAAGCTTTAATGATCCAAAAAGGAGAAGGTTGCAGTAAAATCTTAAATGCATAATCTCTTTAATTGTCTTCTTAATATCTGTTTCATAAAATCCTTAGAAGAATTTAGTGAAGACCTTGATAAACTAGATTTTCAAGAAGTAGAAATTGTCTTTAATCTACTAATAGTAAGAGATAGGCAGATATTTAGAGAACCTCTGGTCCCAGAAAAACTATACATAGCTAAGAAGAGATTTCTGAAACTTTTAGATATAAGAATTAAAGATTTTAAAAGAATTTTACCATATATATGAACTTCAAAAGATTAGAATATTTAGACTTAGAAATCGTTGGGTTTAGAAAAGTTAAAGTTAATCTGCATAATAGTATAAAGATAAACTGTAACATAGAACATTTAGAAAATCAGTACAAACACGTACCACATACTAGTAATAGCCAGCAAAACTTTATTGTAGACTTACTAATTAATCTAGGACAAAGCTTAGAAGAAAACATAGATAAGACCATTAAAAATATCACAGACCTTGCATGCATCTTTGAGAATAGTAAGATTAATACACTAAGAAAAAATTTAGATTATATAAAGGATTTACTAGACGATTTTAACAATACAGTTAAAAGATTTCCTAGTAAAAAGGAAATAGCAGAATTAACAAGCTTAATAGAACACAGAAATCCTAAGCCCGTAGAACTAGAAATTAAAAATTTAGTCGAGAAACTCAATCTAGAAGTAGAGGACATAAAGCAGACTCAGAAAGAATTAAAAAACCAATTAAGAAGGCTTACTGAATGAACCATTTAGAAGAAGTACTTAAAGAATTAATAGGTGAAGCTCCTAACAATTCGCCAATAGGTATAAGTGATAGAGACTTCAATTTAGAAAGTAACACAGTCACTCAAGAGCAGTGCAACACTATAATAAAATTGTTAATTAAAACTTTAGAAAAAATTGAAAAATTAGAAAAAGACACCATAAGAATCATAAATAGACAGCAGGATCCTGAACACATAAATCTATTGATAAAAAGAATAGATCGACTAGAAAAAGAACAAAAGATACAATCACCTTCTTCTAGTCAAGATATTAAAGATATATTAGGTCCAAAAGTTAACCTTCCAAACAAGTATGGAGTTAGCAAGAAACTCTAGTGTAAGGATGTCAACTGTTAACAAAGTTAGGAATATATTAAATTACAGTAACAAGGGTAAAGAAGTTTTAGAAAGAACAGAAGATTTGATTCAGGAGGAAGATGTTAATAAAATGTTAGAAGTAGGTTTTAAACAAGTCAGAAAGAAAAATCTCTATAGTGAGGGATTTTTAGATAGTTTTAAGAGTAGCTTGTATGTTTACAAAGACGAATTTACAATTGGAGCCGTTAATAATAGAGAAGAAGTTACGTTAATAAGCTCACAAAGTTCAAAAGAATTAAAAAAGAATGGTTATTCTGCAATACATCTAGGAGTAATAATTATAGGAGTTCTTAGTCAAACAAGAGCAGGTTTAGATACTAAAGCTCATCTATACCTTTATGATGGCAGATTTAACAATCATGAACAAGCCCAATTAGCAACCGCTGAAGTAGATCTTAGAAATAAGGTAGCAGTAGTAGGATGCCTCCCTGATAT
>CAXTRI010000005.1:0-2176 GCA_964246735.1 uncultured Flavobacteriales bacterium | reverse complement strand
AATAATGCTGTAGAAAGCGCTGGATTGCTTAAAATAGATCTTTTAGGACTAAGAACACTTACTATTATTAATGATACAGTAGAATTGGTTGAGAAAAGATATGGAATAAAACTTATTATACATGAGTTTCCTATTGATGACTTAAAAACTTATCAAATCTTTAAGAAAGGAGAAACTATAGCAATTTTTCAATATGAATCTATTGGTATGCAACGTTTTCTACGAAAGTTAAAACCAGATAAATTTGAAGATCTTATCGCTATGAATGCCCTTTATCGACCTGGCCCTATACAATATATCCCTAATTTCATCGCACGAAAACATGGGAAAGAACCTATTGTTTATGCTCTTCCTGAGATGAAAGAATTCTTATATAGTACATATGGCATCACAGTATATCAAGAACAGGTGATGTTATTAGCTCAAAAATTGGCAGGCTTTACCAAAGGTCAAGCAGACATGTTGCGAAAAGCAATGGGAAAAAAACAAAAACATATACTAAATAAGATTAAAAGTAAATTTATCTATGGAGCTGTTAGAAAAGGTTTTATAAAAAAAATAATAGAAAAAATATGGAAAGATTGGGAAGCTTTTGCGTCATACGCCTTTAATAAATCGCATTCTACCTGTTATGCTTACTTAGCTTTTCAAACGGCTTATTTAAAAACACATTATACATCAGAATACATGGCAGCTGTTTTAAGTAATCATATTCATAATATAAAGGATATATGTTTTTTTATTACAGAATGTAGACGTTTAGGATTGAGTGTGATAGGACCAGATATTAACGAAAGCCAACAATTTTTTTTAGTAAATGATAAGGGAAATATCCGTTTTGGATTTAAAGCTATCAAAGGAATTGGTGATCTATTTGTATCTTATATTATTAGAGAACGTTCAAAAAATGGTCCTTATAGGTCTTTTTTAGATCTAGTTAAACGCGTTGGCTCTAGTATAATAAATAAAAAAGCAATAGAATCTTTAGTTTTATCAGGAGCCTTCGATAGTTTTGAAAGTATTCATCGTGCCCAATACTTTTATAGAGAAAGAGGGATCAATATGATTGAAAAAATCACCTCTATTTTTTATGATATAAAAGACGATCACATTTTTCCTGATTGTGACCCTTGGACAAATATTGTTAAACTTTCAAAGGAAAAACAAGGAGTAGGACTTTATATAAGTTCTCATCCGTTGGATGATTTTAGATTAGAAATAAATGCGATACATGGAATATCTTTAGAAGAATTAAATAGAAACGAAGATTTATGGATAGGAAAGAGTAGTGTATTTATTTATGGGATGATTACTAGATCAGAAAGTAAAACGTCAATAAAAAAAGGAAAAAAAGATGGGTTTTTTACAATGGAGGATTACCAAAATATAAGAGATTTTTGGATCTTTGGATCTTCATATATAAAATTTTCTCATCTGCTTACTGCTAATACTTTTTTAGCTCTAAAGGTCTTTTTGGAGCGGTGTAAAAATGGAGAATTTCGTATTAACTTTTTACAAATACTAAATTTAGGGGAAGTATTCAATCTGCTAAATAAAGAACTTCATATAGAAGTAGATTTATTTAAGCTAGATCATAAAATGATTGACTATATTGAAAATACTATCTCAAAATATAAAGGCAACGGAACATTAAAACTGTTTTTATTAGATAGTAAAGAAAATATATGCAAACTATCAAGAAAATATCGAATACGCCTCGATAAGAGATTTTTTCTTGTCCTAGAAACTATAAAAGGATTAAATCTTTTTTTTATAGAATAAATTTAAATAATTTGGACCCGAAAATATGAGACTTAAAGTAAGAATAACAAATTACAAAGATGTTTCTCATGTCTTTTCCATCTCAAGGAAAATAGAAGAATCTGCAATAATTAGACAAATAGGAATCTCCAAAAGAGAAACAGAATATATAACTAATAAAATATTAGAAGGAAATGCTGTTGTTGCATTTTTTAATGGAATTATCGTTGGTTTTAGTTATATTGAATCTTTTATAGAAGGTTTTCTAGCTAATTCAGGAATGATTGTTTTTCCTGTTTTTCGTAATAAAGGAATATCAAAATTGATTAAATCTTTTATATTTAAACTTTCTTCTTATAAGTTTCCAATTGCTAATCTTTTTAGTATTAGTACTACTCCTGAAATTTTAAGGTTA
>CAXTRI010000004.1:0-2962 GCA_964246735.1 uncultured Flavobacteriales bacterium | reverse complement strand
AAATCTTTTAAAATATAAATCTTTATAAATTTTTATTTAATTTCTTAAAATTAAAAAGAAAATCATTAGAAACTTTTATTTAAAAAACTAAAGACAATACTGTAAAAAAAATCCCCATTAAAATAAAAACCACTAAAATTAGAATTTAAAATTCTTAAAATTAAAAAGAAAGTTTATTTTAAAATTTATTTAAAATACCAAAAACAATATTGTAAAAAAATCCTCATTAAAATAAAAATCACTAAAATTAAAAAGAAAATCATTAGAAACTTTTATTTAAAAAACTAAAAACAAAAAATTAAAAATTAATTAAAAAAGCTTGGCAAAAAAAATTAGACGAATTAGATATATTTTTTTTGTATATTGTGAAAAAAGATTTGATTTATTAAAAGATGACAAGTTCAAATCAAAAATCTTCAAATCCAATTATTCCAGAAGTAGCTCGTGTTGAAACGTTATCACGAGGCTTTTTAGTTAATAGACGTCAAACTCTAAAACCAATAGAACGCTTACTTGGCAGAGATCCAGAAACAGCAACAGCATTGGACCAAACAGGGGGTTTTCCTAATCTTTTGATTAAAGGGGAAGACCAAACCATAGAGCGTGATTATCTTTCACGATTTTCAAATATGCAAACTAGTCTATTTGTTGATAGACTGACACAAGGAGATATTAGTACAACCCCGGCTTTAGAAACAATGTATGAGTCAAGTCGAGGAAATAACAAAATTTTGACATCTATAGCTCAAGAGTTAGAGTCTTGCTGTGAAGAAATTAAAAATCGATTAGAAAATTTAGATAAACTTTTTCGTTCATCTATTAGGCAATGAAGAGATTTAATAAGAAGCAATTCTTCTAATTTAGAAGTAGAATTAAAAACTCGTTTTGAAAGATTAAAAATTTGGATAAGAGACAGTACATTATTTCTCGAAGCAGAAATCAAAAGAAATATTACAAATCTTTTTGTAAAATCAAAAACTGAAATAGAAAAGAATTGTATGAATGTAATCAATAATTTAAAAACTGAATGAACGATTAATAAACAATAACTTATAGAAAACTTTCAATCTTTAATCAATAATCTTCAAAACAACATAAAGAGATACACAATTGGCTGAAATAGCAGAATTAATTACAGTGCAAAATAGCACTTGAACTGCTGCTGGAGAACTGTTTTACGAGTTAACTATCCAACCGATTTTGATAGTAATAAATAGTGGTGTTGCAGAACTAATAACAACGACAGGTTATTTAAGTTATGCAATAAAAAAGAAAAAGAAATTATTCTTTTTTAAAAGATTTACCATCACAAATTGATAACAAATTAAACCAACAATTCGAACGCATTAAAAACTTTTTAAATGAATGGAAAAAAGATTTAATATTAGAAGTGGCAGAAGACGTTTCGTTACATATTGTAGGAGAGTCATATTTTAAATGGGATAGTGTATGTACCTATTATCCAACAGTAACGTTTCTTTTCTTTTCTTTTTAAAGAAACAACAACGAGTCAATATCCTATAAGATCTCAAGTAAAAATAAGATTAAACAAAACAAATCAAGATATAACAAAAAAAGATATTTATGAATTAAAAAACAAAAGTTTACAACTTTTAAATCAAAGTTTGAATGATGGTCAAAATCGTTTGAATTATGTAATTCAAGATAAAAGGTTTAAAACGACACTTTTTAGTTCTAATATAAAAAAAATCAAAAATCTTTTAAATCATTTGTTTTCTTTAATAGACGATCCTTTTGATTTATCTTTAACTGTAAATAGAGATAGACAAAATATTACAAAAAGACAAAAACCTTTAAGATCTATTCAACCAAATTTAGTAAACTACAAAACAATTTTTCCACAAAAATTATTTAAAATTGTTTGATTAATAAATGGTTTAAATAGTCCTATTCTTTTAGCTAAAAATTAAAAAATTATTAATTTTTAAAAAATTAAAAACAAACAAATAAAGGAGCACAAAGGATGCGTAGTTATAACTACTATTATGTGAAAAAAAAAGTAACCAGCAGACGTTGAAAAAGAAGAAGAAAGAACTAATGTGTCTATTTTTTTAGGTATTAGGGTTCAAACTTTTTTTTAAATAATGGGTAAAGCTTTTGGCTTTTTTTTACAAAAAGAAATAGAAGAACTGACACCCCCAGATGAGCAAAATATAATATGTTTAATCGCTTTCAAACACAAATCACAAAAAACGCTTAGGTTTAGTTAATGAGCTATCGTTTCGTATAAATTCAGTAGATCCCACGAAACAATGCAATCCTTACAACGCAATTTACAACACAAGTATGCCTTTTTCTACATACTTCACCTATCAATCAATTGTTTCTATATTAATAAATTGGAGAATACAGTTTGTTTATAATAGAGAAACGTATGTTTATAGGGTCTTCCCATAAAATCCCGACAAAAAAACTGCACCTATTTTAATTTTTTTAAAAAAACAATTTTAAAATAAAAAATTATTTGTCATCATTTTTAATAAAAAAATATCATTTTTTTCTTCTCCACTTAGAACTAGAAGCCATAGTACTTCGGATATTTTTATGTCCGATTATTTGTTGAGCATTCTGAACATTAGTGTTACCCAATAATAAACTCGTATAATGAATTCTAAAAGAATGAGATTTAAGATTATAATTATGTTTACTACAAAAAGGCTCTAAAAACTTGTTAATTAACCTAATAAACTGGTCTCCATTATATCCGTCGTGTGGGACCACAGATAATTTTTTTAAATAGATTTTTAATAGAATCTATTTCTAGTTTTAGTGATACAACGAAATCTTTTCTTTTAATATTATTAATATATTTATTAGTAGGTTTTCATTCACCTCGTGGTTAGGAAATTGTTATTGAAATAATACTTCAACAAAGTGGATTGCCAAAAAATCAAGACTTTATTTTCATACTTGTTGCTAGTCTTCCTGTTTTACTTGATAC
>CAXTRI010000003.1:0-3754 GCA_964246735.1 uncultured Flavobacteriales bacterium | reverse complement strand
ATATATCTTTTATTCTTTGTGTAATTTACATATTTATTCATTAATGTAATTTTATGTGTTATATATAAATAGTTATACATTAAACCTATGTATTTTAATAAAGTGAGAAATCTCACCACATCCGAGTGCTGGAATTGGTAGACAGGACGAACTTAAGCTTCGTTGATATTAATCATAAACGTTCAAGTCGTTTCTCGGATACAGTTTAAGCTTTTTTATTTTCAAAGTTAAACTGTTTTCTATCCTTTTTTTATTTTGCACTTTAACCTTTAATGCCACAAACAATTATTTACCCTAGCACAGTTGTTAATCTAGACCCTCAATATTTATTACCCTTATGAATTACTATTAGTTTTTCTTGTCTTATATCTCTATTTTTTGTTCAACCAATTCAAGGGGGGGGTTTTGAACCATTTGATTTACCTGTTCAAACATTAACACAGGAACAAACACTATTAATTTTACGTGGACTTGATCTGGGATGATTCGGTATTCGTGGTTCTTTCCACACTCTCATTATAGGATATTTACATCACCTGGTTCATTTAACTGATCTTTTAGACTTAAATTTAAACACATTTGATCCTGAAGTCTTGGGTTATATGCAACAAACGGTATGATTTTTAATAAAAACTTTTTTTGTATTTGGCTCCAGTGGGTGAGTGTTTATTTAGTATTTGTGTAACTCTAATATGTAGTAAAATTTCATTAATATTTAATTAAATGTTATTATCTGCTTTAATTTTAATACCTTTTTTTGGTATATTTTTTATTTTATCATATAATTCTTACGATTTAAATGAAAATTCAAAAATTCTTGTTCCATCAGGTTGTCCATTAGGTTTATTACCATTACTAGTATTAATGGAATTTATTTCATATTTTTCTAGACCAGTATTACTATGTTTAATATTTTATCTAAAATTTATTTCATTGTTTGTAACATATTGTTTTCCATTAGATAAAAAAAAACGTCAAATGTTTTTCCGTTTTTTTTTAGTTTTTGTTGTTTTGGCGCTAATTAAGGTTTTTTTCAGACAGGTTGTTTTTTCAGGTTATACACATATATATATTTTAATAATTATTATGTTTTTTACAGATATGGCTATTTTATGTTTTAACCACAAAAAAAATATAAATTTAAATATTTATATGTATAAATATATTTATATACCTTTAGGTTTTGCGCTTTTTATTGTTCTTAACATTTCACTACCTACCTGATTAATGCCTTTTTTATATATAACTTTCATAGATTTATATATTTTAAAAATGGACACGTTTGGTTTTAGTAAAGGTTCAAGTTCTTCAGGTGCTCAAGGGGGAGAGGGTTCGTCAGGATCAGGAAAAGATCCAAACAATAAGGGATTTAAACGCCCGTTTGAGGTTAATGACAGTGATAGTGATAGAGAACGTAAGGCTAAGGTCCCAAAACCTATCACTACACAGGCAGCGATATTACCTGAGGATACCCTTTTGTATGCAAAAGGTTCAGTTGTGAGTCTTCAAGATAAATATGTTACTATAAATAGTATTTATAATAGGTTAAAATTAATCTTTGATAATATGAATATTGAACAAAGAACGCAATTTGTTGATGATTTTGAACAAGCTGTAAGTAAGTGGGATAATAAATATAACGCCTTAACTCTCAAAGATACGGCTATAATGAAAATGTGTTTTGCCATGGCCTTGGATTGACCACTTAGTAAAGGTAATGGTTATCAAGCTGATTTTATGAGAAAAAGAGATTTAAGTGAAAGTACAAGAGGAGAAGCAAGACAAATTGTTGATTGAATGAAATCTGAACTTAAAGTCATGCACGGTCCTACACTAGAATTTGAGTTACCCCCCAAAAAATAGTATTTATTTTTGAATTAACATTTATAGCTAAATATTAATTATGTAATGTAATAATTAAAGGTTAACTTTAATTAATTTTTAATAAATAGGTGACATATATATTTTTTATAGAAAATATTTATAATATATTTACTGCATATTTTGCATAAGTAAGAAAAATTAAGCAAATTCCTCTACACTTAGGATTTATTTTTATGACTTTTTATTTAATATTGTTGTTACTATAATTTATTTAAAAAATTGAATTTATTCTTTTTTTTTACAATAACCAGAACTTTTCTTTTTTACAATAATTATAATATATTTTAAAAATAAGTTCTTTTTTAAGCAAAAAAAAAAAAAAGGGGATATAGTTTAATTGGTAAAACAGCGAATTTGCACTTCGTTAATTTAGGATCGAGTCCTGATATCTCCATGTATTAATTTACGTGCTATTTTTACAAAAAAGCTCGAGAAGCTCAATTGGTTGAGCGGAACACTGAAGATGTTTAGGCTATAAGTTCAAATCTTATCTCGAGCATTTTATAGGTGTGCTGAAATTTGGTAACCAGGTTCCGCTTAGGACGGAATAGTTAATAACTTTACAAGTTCGAGTCTTGTCATCTATATATATGTTGTCGACTAATCGGTAAGTCATAAATTTTTGGTATTTACCTTTGGGTGTTCGAATCGCCCCAACATAAACAGAGTAGGATATGAAAAAAAAACTTTTTGAATTGTCTGTCGATACTGATGTCTCATACACTTAGGCTAAACTACAAAAAAACACATATAAAAAACATATATAATAACACTATGAAAAAAACTATAAATCTTAAATTTTTAAATTTAAAAAACTTTAACAGGCAAAAACCCAACGCACTTGAGTCTGTTAATTTTCATTCATTTTTGGGACAAAATAGGATTCAATTTAGCATTTCATTTTTCATTTTTGCACTTTTAACCTTATCAAATTTAGCTAGTCCCGTTATTACACACTTTTTTGCTATTTTATGTGCCATAGGAACAGGTACAATTTTAATAGGTCAATTATTCTCCTACGCAATCTCAGATTTCGCTTTCGTCTTACCATATTTTAAATTGTGTTTATCTACTCCACCAAAGCCTCACCATTTTGTAGATTCACCCATGCTAAGTGGAATTGGTGGAAATTCCGATAATAATAGTTCTGATGAAGAAGATGATTCAAGTTCAGATCAGGAAGCGGATACTAAATTAAGTGCTTATCGTAAAAACGAAGAAGATTTAACTTTTCAATATCAAACATTAATAAATGCAATAAAAGAACAAACCTCGGATCCAAAAATAGAATCTATACTAGCCGAAGCTACAGCAGAGGAAAGAAAAATAATTGAACAAGAGGAAAAATCAGAAGCGGTTTTGCCCCCTAATAAAGTTAAATATGAGGAATTTAGTGATGAGGCCTGCTCTGTTTGAAAAAAAGCATATGAAGCTTCAAAAAACCTGTGTCCTTCTAAATTGGATAGTAAACAAGTAGAACAAGAAATAGGCAAATTGTATGATGAAAGAGAAAACTTAAAAAAAGAAATCCAATTAAGCAGAGAGGCAAAAGAAGGGGTTAGTATAGGAGAGGAACAAAGCGAGACAGAAATGTCTAAATCGGAGGGTAAACGACCTATGCCTGGACAAGGTATAATTCAAGATAAGGAAGTAAGTAAAGAAGTTAATGATTTGAGCGATCTTCTAGATTTGTTTAGATTTGAAGATTTTTTAGAAGAGCCCAAGCAAAAAGAAAAAATCAGCTCAAAAAGAAAACGGACTTCAGAAGATGAAGAAAACACAAAGAAAAAGTCAAAGGAAGAAAAAGACGATGATGATTCCGACTCGGGCTCAGGATCTATAACTCCAACTGGACCTAGTGATATAGGGC
>CAXTRI010000002.1:9363-43048 GCA_964246735.1 uncultured Flavobacteriales bacterium | reverse complement strand
TTCTTAGTCCTAAAAGATCTATTTTAAGCAATCCAGCGCTTTCTACAGCATTATTGTCAAATTGAGTAAGCAATAGATCTGAATCTTTTGAAAGTGCTATTGGACTATAATTAGTCATATCTGAAGGAGTAATAATTAAGCCACAAGAATGCTCTCCTATTGATCGCAATTTACCCTCAATAAGACTTGCTTGCCGTAAAACTTTCCCTTCAAGTAAATTATCCATAGCAATTAATCGTAATTTTACTCCATTTTCTAAATCATGTCCATATAATTTTTTCCTTAGTTGAGTCACGTTCATCGAAAGAAGTTTTTTAAGAGAAATCCCTCCTGGCATAATTTTCGATAAGCTATCAGCATTTTCCAACGAAAGACCGAGGACTCGAGCTGTGTCTCTTATTGAAGATTTAGCTGCTAGAGTCCCATAAGTTATTATTTTAGCTACTTGTTTAGTACCATATTTATTAACTACCCATTTTATAATACTTTCACGCCCTCTATCATCTAAATCAAGATCAATGTCAGGGAAAGATATACGATCGGGATTTAAAAATCGCTCGAAAAGCAAATTGTATTTCATTGGATCTATTTGCGTAATTCCGACACAATATGCTACTAAAGATCCCGCTACTGACCCTCTTCCTGGCCCTACCAACACACCCCTCCTTCTAGCTTCCGAAACAAAATTCTGAACAATAATAATATAGCCAGTAAATTTTGTTTTTTCAATCGTAGCCAACTCAAAAACCAAACGTTCTTTAATAATGGGGGAAATTAATCCATAATTAAGATACGCTCCTTGAAAAGCCAGATGATATAAATAAGAACTTTCCCCACGTTTACCACCATCTGCTGAATCCAAAGCATTTAAAAATTCTTTTGGTATAGAAACTTTAGGCAACAAGATTTCCCTTTTCAAAGAAAAGATACTGATTTTGCCCATAAGTTCATCTAAGTAATCAAAAGACTCGGGAACATCAGAAAAAGCCTTTACCATTTGGATTTGCGTTTTAAAATAATATTCGTTTTTGGTAAAACCAAAACGATAACCTCTGCCTTTTCCTATTGGAACATATTTTTTTTCACAATCACGAACACAAAGCAAAATATCATGAACTTTGGCATCTTTCTTTTCCAAATAAAAAGTATTATTTTGAGGAATGTATTTTACTCCATATTTTTTAGAGAATTGTAGTAATTCCTTGTTGACATAATTTTGTTCTTGAAGGCCATGTCTCAAAAGTTCAACGTAAAAATCCCCTTCGAACTTCTCATGCCACCACTTAAAAACTTCCTCGGCTCTTCTTTTACCATAATTAAGTAATGTATAAGGTATTTCTGAGCTTAAATCTCCAGTAAGAGCAATCAAATCTTTTTTATACTTTACCAAGAGTTCTTTTTCAACTATTGGTAAGAACCCAGATTTTCCGCTAATATAGCTTTCAGAGCATAATTTAACTAAATTGTGATAACCATTTTTATTTTTTGCAAGCAAAACCTGTTTCCAACGTTGATTTTGTTGATTTTTAGTTAAAGGGTTTTTTGACGAATTTTCTGAAAGAAAAAATTCACATCCAATTACTCCTTTCATTGGCTTATGACATTTATTTAAAATATTCTGGTTGAAAGTTTCTATTGTATTTAGAAAAGAAAAAGCTCCCATCATATTGCCATAATCAGTGATCCCTACGGCAGACATTTTCCACTTAAAAGCGCGTTTTATTAGCTCGTCTATTTTTGTAGTAGCAGAAAGTAGAGAAAAGTCTGTATGATTGTGAAGATGAACAAATTTGCGTGCTAAGTTTTTTTGTTGTATAAGATCTTCCTTTATATTTAAATCTCTATTTTTGATAGAATGCGTTTTGATAGAAAATATAGAGAACTGGTGAAATGAAGCAAAAAAACAATGGTATAAAAACTACGCCTTCTGTTTATCATACTTTTAAAAGAGACCATATTTCTTTAGCTATTTGTAGTTCTTCATTTGTCGGTATAATTAATATTTTTACGTAGCTATGATCTCTCTGTATTTCATGAATGTCATTTGTTGTTGATGCATTTTTACTCTCATCGACGTAAATACCAAATATCTCTAAATCTTTGCAAATTAGAGACCGGACGATATTATCATGTTCACCTATTCCTCCTGTAAAGATTATAATATCTATACCATTCATAATAGCTATATAAGCTCCGATATATTTCTTTATCCGGTAAGTATACATATCATACA
The DNA here is from genome assembly GCA_964246735.1 of uncultured Flavobacteriales bacterium. Taxonomy (GTDB): domain Bacteria; phylum Bacteroidota; class Bacteroidia; order Flavobacteriales; family Blattabacteriaceae; genus Uzinura. The sequence continues at coordinate 40,815 of CAXTRI010000002.1, read as the reverse complement.
CTAAATGAGCTTTCTTATCTCCTAAATCATAGGCATTTCTAATATCACGCATGTCGCTTCTGCCGAAAAGCCCCATCATACCACTTTTTTTATTAAAACAATTAAAAATTTCTTTTGATGAATAACCTTTGTTTAAAAGATAAAAAATAATTGTTGAATCAACATCACCACTGCGAGATCCCATTATGAGCCCAGAATTAGGCCCAAAACCCATTGTCGTATCAATAGAAGTTCCTCCTTTTATTGCTGCCATACTTGCTCCATTTCCCAAATGGAGAGAAATCATATTTGATTTTTCATTATTAATATGATTAAGTGCGGTTGAAGTAACATATTGATGACTCAATCCATGAAAACCATATGATCGAATATTATGTTTTTTATATAGATCTTGAGGAAGAGCATAACGATAAACTTTTTCAGCCATATTTTGATGATAAGCTGTATCGAAAAGAGCGAATTGCTTTGCTATTGGGAAAATTTCTGAGGCAACATCGATACCTAGAAGATTTGCTGGATTATGGAGAGGCGCCAAAGGAAAAACTAGACGAATTTCATTGGTTACTTCTTTAGTAATTTTAATAGCTTTTGTGAAGTTTTTGCCGCCGTGAACAACTCTATGGCCAATAGCGTAGATATCTTGAGGAGAATCAATAACATTAAGATCTAAAAGCAATGTATTTATTTTTTTTAGACCTTTAAGGTGATCAGGGATATCTGAGGAACTTTCTATCTTTTTCCAATTATTTTCTTTTAAATATTGATGCCTAATATAGCCTCCTTCTATTCCAATACGTTCTATCAAACCTTGAGCTAAAATCTTTTTTTCTGGCATCTCAAATAGCTTATATTTTATTGATGAACTTCCAGAATTAAGAATCAGTATCTTTTTCATAAGGTATATCTAATTACCTAAAGATTGTATTGAAGTAATGAGTAAAGTATTGAAGATATCCTCAACACTTGCTCCTCTACTTAGATCATTAATTGGTTTGTTAAGTCCCTGAATAACAGGACCTATAGCTAATGATTTTGTCTCTCTCTGAACTGCTTTATAAGTATTGTTTCCAGTATTTAGATCAGGAAAAATAAAAACATTCGCATAGCCTGCTACTGAAGAGTTTGGCAGTTTTTTTTTTCCCACTATAGGATCTACAGCAGCGTCATACTGAATTGGTCCTTCAACTACTAAGTTTGGGGCACGATTTTTTACTATTTCCGTAGCTATTCTTACTTTTTCAACCTGTTTTCCCGATCCTGAAAGACCAGAAGAATATGAAAGTAAAGCTATCTTTGGGGCAAATCCAAAATCTACTGCAGTTTTTGCGGAGACAATGGCAATATCGGCAAGTTGTTCAGCAGTAGGATCAGGAACGATAGCACAATCACCATAAACAAGGACTCTATCCTTTAAAAGCATAAAAAAAATAGATGAAACTGTATTAATATCAGTCTTTGTTCTTATAAATTGAAGTGCAGGGCGAATTGTTTTCGCCGTAGTATTCTCAGCACCTGAAACCATTCCATCAGCTAAACCTTTGTAAACCATCATTGTTCCAAAATAAGAAACATCTGACATAATCGTTCTTGCATCTGTCAGATGCAACCCTTTTTCTTTTCTTAGATGATATAAAGTAATATAAAAATCTTCATATAAAGAAGAAGAGACAGGGTCCAATATCGTCATTCGCTCTTCTTCCCAATAAATTCCTAAACAATTTACCTTATCCATTATTTTTTTAGGATTCCCTAAAATAGTGATCTTTCCAAGTCCCTCTTTTATAAAGAGAGAAGCAGCTCTCAATACACGTTCTTCTATTCCTTCAGGTAATACTATATGTTTTTGGGCTATTTTACTTTGTTTTAAAATATTGTAGTGAAATATTTGAGGATGAATATAATTTTTTTCTGAAACAGAAATTTTTTCAAAGAGAAGTGCTGACTCTACATATTCTTCAAATAAATTAATACAATGTTTTAGTTTGATCATGTTCTTCTCAACAACCCGCATTTTTATAGAAGCGACTCTTTGAGAAGCTTCTAAAGTACCGCAAGAAACAGCCAAAATAGGCCTAAAATTAGGTACACTCTTCATTATATTTAAAAAGGTTTTTTCTGGTAAAAACCCTCCCGTTAACATAATAGCTGAAAAATCTCCACATTTTGAAGAAATTTGGGCAATAAGTGTTGCCAAAATTAAATCTATACGATCACCTTGAGTTATTATCAAAAAGTCATCATGAAAGAGAAGGGAACGATTACAGTACATTGAACTTATTATGTAATTTATGGAAATTTTATTTAAATCATATTTCCTTCCAATAATGAGTTTAGCTTTAACTTCTTTTTGAATCTCTTTTATAGTCGGCTTGTCTAAAATATCATCTGGAGGGATAGTAAAAATTACAATGTTACTTGACAAGTAACCCTTCAAATAGGATCTAAGCAATGGGAAAGGAATAAGTGTTTTATTGATTAAAAGTATAGTAAAGTTTACACGTTGAAGACGAACATAATCGAACATAGTTTTAATATTTTTATTTGCCCCATTAATTACTAATATGACTGGTAAGTGTAGAAGTTTAGCAATTTCCGTATTCATTTCAAAATCTCGGTTATTATTGTAACAATCTTGACCTTCTACCAATACAAAATCAAAACTCTCTTCAAGTTTTTTATGTTTTTTTAATATATGATCGTAAATTCTATCTTTCCCCCCATATTTATAAAGGAAAATAGCTTCATTTATTGTAAAACAAAATGCTTCCTCATAAAATATTTTAAGTTGAAAATGTGATATTACTGCTTTGATATGATCATCTCTTATACTGTAGCAAGACTCCTCCAAAATTGGTCTGAAGAATGCTAAATAATGTTTTTTTTTCATGATAAGTTGCATAATTCCAAATGTGGCCAATGATTTTCCACTATCCAAATCATTGGAAAATATAAAAACTGAATTCTTTAGCATATCTATAAATATAAATGAAAAGTTCTCAACTAACCATTAAAATTTAGCGTCTCTCTGACCTAGAGAGATATTTCTCTAAATCTAACGAAGCCATACAACCACTAGCCGCTGCTGTTATAGCTTGACGATATATAGAATCTTTTACATCTCCTGCAACAAATACACCAGGTAAATTAGTCTGGCTTCCTCTTTTATCTGTAATAATATACCCATTTTCATCAAGTTGTATTTGATTCTTGAATATTAACGTGTTTGGTTGATGGCCAATAGCTATAAATAGGCCATCAATGGATAGAATACTTTCTTTAGAGGTTTCTTTATTTAAAATAATAACTCCTTCCACTTTTTTTTCCCCTAAAACTTCTATTACTTCATTATAAAAATTGATTTCTATATTAATAATATTATTTGCACGATGTGCCATTCTTTTAGAAGCTCGCAATTGTCCTCTTCGAACAAGAAGATAAACTTTTTTACATATTTTAGATAGATAAATAGATTCTTCAATAGCTGAGTCACCTCCTCCAACTACTGCTACCACTTTACCTCTATAAAAAAAGCCATCGCAAGTTGCACAAGTTGAAATTCCGTTTCCTATTAAGCGTTTTTCACTTTTTAATCCAAGATATTTTGAACTTGCTCCTGTAGCGATAATAACTCCCTTAGTTTTTATTTTTTCTCCTGTTTCAGAATATAGATAATGTGTTGAACATTTTTCTTTCAATAAATCAACTTTTATAATGCGCTGTTCTTTAATGATTGTGTTGAATCTTTCTGCTTGTTTTTTAAAATTAAGCATTAGCTGAAAACCTGTCACCCCTTTAGAAAGGCCGGGGTAATTTTCTATTTCCGTTGAAGAAGTTAGTTGGCTTCCTTGGCCTGAACCAGTATATAAAATAGGTTTAAGATCTGCGCGACCTGCATAAATTGCAGCGGAAAAACCTGCTGGACCTGATCCTATAATAACACAGTTATAAACTATAATCTTTGACATAATATATTTATAAATATATTATATCTTGTGATTCAGGTATGTTTTCTTTAACAAAAAATAAATTTATTTATCAGATTAGAAATGATAAGGCTTATATATTTTGTAATATTCGCAAGAAGTTTATCTTTCTAACTCCGGAAGAATGGGTCAGGCAACATATATTAGATTATCTAATAAAAGAAAAAAAATATTACGCATTATCCATAGAAAAAATGATAGTAAGGCAGCCAGTAAAAAGACGGGCTGATATAATAGTTTATTCAAAATCAAAACCCTGGATTCTTGTAGAATGTAAAGCCCCCAAGGTTTCACTAACTAAAAAAATTTTAGATAAAGTAATCTTCTATAATCTTCACTTGAATTGCCGTTACATTATGTTAAGTAATGGCATTTACCATTATTATTGTAAAATAGAAAATAATACAAATACTATTACTTTTCTAAAGAATCTTCCTATGTGCGGAGATGATGAAAATTAGATTTAATTACTAAAAGACAGATATAATCTTCATATACAGCGCTAAATAAATAACCTTGCCTTAATTTTTATTCCTTTTAGCTCATTTTCATTATAGTAGTTTAACGTCCTCCTCTCCAATCTTTCATTGAAGACCTTCCATAATCACAAATTTATCATGTAATACTTTAGCTAAAGGGGCTAGACATGAAGCATTAGAAATAATATTTGCAAGCTTTTGAGTAAGAAATAGACCAGTAAGACCAGTAGATCACCCCCAACTTCAGCCTCTTACATTAACTTCTCCATAAAAATACAGGAGATATAATCAGGAGATATAAAATCATTTCTTCCTACAACCTATCCGCCCAAATCCATTTTTTAAACACCAATACGTCAACACCCAGACATCCAACATACAATTACATACAATTACATACAATTAAACTTCATTAGTTATAATATATTTTTTCGATAAGCATAATCCCATTTTTGTCTATAGTTTTAAGTTTCACATTTTGTAAACTATTGGGAAGAGCTTCATTAGCAGGGATTTTTACTCTTATATAATTATCTGTAAACCCATATAAAAATCCTTCTCTATTTTTAGATTCGAATAGAGCTGACCGTTCTGTTCCTATTTGACTATCATAAAATTTATGACGTTTTATTTCAGATAAGCTACGTAAAATCTGATTCCGCTTCTGTCGGATATATTTAGGAATTTGTCCATACATTCGAAAAGCTTCCGTATTTTCTCTTTCAGAATAAGAAAAAACATGCAAATAAGAGAGTTTCATTTCATTCAAAAAATGAAAAGTTTTCAAAAAGTTCTCGTTGGTTTCACCAGGAAACCCAACGATAATATCAGCCCCTATAGAAGCTTGTGGCATAAAATATTTTATTTTCTCTACCTTAGCTTGGTAAAGCTCGATAAAGTATCTACGACGCATATTACTAAGAATTTCGTTACTACCAGATTGTAAAGGGATATGAAAATGAGGAACAATTTTTTTGCTTTTTGATATTAAAAGTATAATATCATTACTTAATAAATTAGGTTCTATAGACGATATACGTAAACGTTTTATTTCTTCTACCATTTCTAAGGCTTCCAGCAGTTCAAAAAATGTATGAGTAGGTTTTCCGTAATCTCCTATATTTATCCCAGTTAAAACAATTTCCTTAACACCGCTTTTAGCAATTTTTTTTGCATTTTTTAAAACATTATGTATACTATCAGAACGAGATTTACCTCTCGATAAAGGTATAGTACAGTAGCTACATTGATAATCACAACCATCTTGTACTTTTAAAAAAGCCCTAGTTCTATCTCCAAGAGAATAAGAATTCACGTATAAATTTACCGATTCAATATCACATGAATGAATTTCTCCTACGTCTTTCTTCGAAAGATATTGTATATAATCTGTGATTTTAAATTTTTCTGATGCTCCTAAAACTAAATCAACGCCTTCAATATATGCAATTTCTTGATATTGAACTTGAGCATAACATCCAATAGCAATAATAAAAGCTTTTGAATTTTTTTTCAATGCACTACTAACCACATTACGAAATTCTTTATCTGCATTAGCAGTGACTATACATGTATTTATAACATAAATATCAGCAATATCCTGAAAGGAAACGCACTTATACCCTTGATTAATAATCTTTTTTGATAGTGAAGAAGTCTCTGTCAAATTTAGCTTACAGCCAAGAGTATAAAAAGCAATACGTTTGATAATAAAAAATTTTACGTTTAATTATTCGAAAAATAATCCTCTACTCCTTTAATAGAGGCTATTATTCCCTTTTTTCCTTTTTGCCAATTAGCAGGACATACCTCACCATTATTTTCAAAAGAATGTAAAGCATCTACAATGCGAATCGCTTCATTAATACTTCTTCCTAAAAAAAAATCATTAATTAGTTGATGACGCACAATTCCTTTTTTATCTATAATAAATAATCCTCTATAAGCAATTAGCTCTCCTCTACTTTCTAAGCAATCTTCATCATTGTAAAACCATTCACCTGCCAATATCCCATAATTATATGATATTGTTTTATTTGTATCGGCTATAATTGGATAAGTTACTCCTTTTATTCCCCCTTTGTTTTTTGGTAATTGTAGCCAACCGTAATGAGAATATTCTGTGTCTGTTGAGACAGCAATTATTTGGACGTTTCTCTTTTTAAATTCAGTTAATTCTGCCTGAAAAGCATGAAGTTCCGTCGGACATACAAAAGTAAAATCCTTTGGATAGAAAAATAATAATACATATTTATCATCTTTGAATTGAGATATTGAAAAATCATTAACAATTGATCCACCATTAATAACAGCATTAGCCCTAAAATTAGGAGCTTTCTTACCAACTAAAGAAGTCATATATTTCTATTATCACTAATTTCTACTGTTAATTTATAATAAAAATTTTGCTACATTCATGCCTATCTATCACCTATCATTACTATAGCATCACACATAACACTATAACACTTATCTTTAATATTATTTGTTTTGAATTTTTTCTTACTTTTATTGGTAAATGAAACGAACTTATCAACCTTCTGTCAGAAAAAAGAGAAATATTCATGGGTTTATGAAACGTATGAACACTAAAATAGGGAGGAAAGTTATAGCTAGAAGACGTTTAAAAGGTCGTAAAGAGCTTTCTATAAGCCAAATTAGATATAAACGTTAGTATTTGTAGTAGGTTATTAAGATTAAGATAAGTAGCGTTTGCACCAAGAAATATGAAAATCTCTTATGACTGGCTGCTTCAATATTTGGATTTTGAGCTCTCTATTAATGAGGTCTGTGATATGTTAACAGATAGCGGACTTGAAGTAGAGTCTTGTCAAGAATTAAATAATATTATTTTAGAGCGATTAGTCTTAGGAGAGATACTTGACTTTCAAGAACATCCATTTTCTGTTAATTTTAATATTTTCCAGGTAGATATTGGAAACGACCATATATTACAAATAGTTTGTGAAAATAAAACGATTTTTAAAGGGAAAAAAGTAATTATAGCTCCCATTGGATCAGCTATATTAGATAATATTGGAAAAAAAAAACAATTAGAAATAATAAACAGTAATGGGATTATTTCTTATGGATTTATTTGCTCGTCTTGCAATATAGGACTGGAGGACAATAATATTCTTTATTTTTTCAATGAGAATTTCCCCGGAGCATCTGCCAAAGAAGTTTTAAAAATTAGAAAAGATTATTACATTGATATAGAGATTTCTCCTAATAGGATAGATGCGATGAGTCATTGGGGAATAGCAAGGGACCTCTATGCAATATTAAAAAAACGGAGAAATCCAGCTTTTCTTCATAAACCATCAGTTAAAAACTTCCAATCAAAAAAAAAAAAGAATTTACTGATTTCTATCAATGATACTGAAAAATGTAAACGATATAGCGGTTGTATTATTTCAGCTATTAAAGTAACTAATTCTCCTCTTTGGATACAACATCGTTTACGATTAATTGGAATTCATCCAATTAACAATATTCATGATGTACTTAATTTTGTCATGTATGAATTAGGACATCCTTTAAATGTCTTCGATGTTGAAGATATATATGGAAATGAAATTCACATAAAAACCATACAGGAAAATAAAACCGCAAATATAAATAACAAAGATTTAATTCTTCGCGATGCGAAAAAACAGATAGGATTAGCGGGAATCTTTGGCTCAAATATTAAGGATATTAAGGTAACAACAAAAGAGATATTTATTGAAAGTGCTTATTTTGAACCTGTAAATATAAGAAAAAGTATAAAAAAACACGATATAAAAACCTATTCTTCCTTCTTATTTGAGAGAGGGGTAGATCCTGAACAAATAGTTTATGTCTTAAAAAGAGCTGCAGCTCTTATTAAAGAGATTGCGGGAGGCGATATTTATGCAATCACTGATATTTATCCAAGACACATACCACATTTTAAAACCATTTTACGGTTTAAAAAAATACACAGTTTACTTGGTAAAGAGATCTCTAAACAGTCAATAAAAAGAATTATTTTCTTATTAGATATCGATATTTTAATAGAAAAGAAGCAATCACTTCACGTTTCTGTCCCTTCCTATAGGGTAGATGTTTATCGAGAAGTCGATTTAATAGAGGAAATTCTACGTATTTATGGCATTAACAATATTAAAATACCCAAAGCTTTCTATTTTACTACAAATTTAGAAAAAAAAAATAAATTTCAATCATTTTCAAATGAAACTTCATCATTTTTGAATGCGCAAGGTTTTTATGAAGTAATTAATCCTTCGCTAACTAAAAATGAGTATAGTAAATTTTCAGAACCCACAGCATTATCCACAATTAAATTACTTAATCCACTAAGTAAAGAAATCGCAGTTTTGCGAGAAAGTTTATTATTCGGACTTTTAGAAAAAATATCTTATAACATAAGAAGAAATAATTTAAAATTAAAATTCTTTGAATGGGGTAAAACTTATGAAAAAATAGAACAGAAATATAATGAAAAAGATTATTTAGGACTAATGATTAGTGGAAAAGACCAAAAAGATCATTGGATCTACAAAACTGGCATGTTTTCTTTTTTCTATCTAAAAGGTGTTATCGAAGGGATATTAAACAAATTTGGAATAAGAAATACTCAGCAGAAAATTAAGGAAGATTTTTTATTGGATCATGCGCTTTGGCTTTATTATAACGATGATACTATTATGAGAATGGGACGCATAAAAAATAAAGTAATAGAGTTTTTTGATATAAGACAAGATGTCTATTATGCAGAACTCTTCTTCATAATAGTTTTAAAAATTAGAAAAGATTATTCTATTCGTTTTGCCTCAATCTCTCAATTACCAGGAGCTCGTAGAGATCTAGCTATATTACTTGATAAGCGTATTTCTTTTGAAGAGGTTTATCAAAAAATTAAATCTAAAAGAATAAAAGTTATTAAAGAAATTCAGCTTTTTGATGTGTATGAGGGGAATAAATTGCAGAGAGAGACAAAATCATACGCATTAAGTATCTATCTAGAAGATAGAAATAAAAATTTGACAGAGGCGGAAATCGTTCAGACGATTGAAAAGATTCAAAAGACGCTTAGTAAAAAGCTAGGTGCACAATTACGAAAATAGCGCTTTCACTTATAAAACATATTGTCAGAAATAAAGTAGTTTGCTCCATTTATACCCCACTATATTTTCTATTTAATAAGGTATATATTAGGTTTTGAGAAACTAGAGGTCATATAAAAGGAGATATATTATAGAGAATCTATTTAGTGAAAGTGTGAAAAAAAAATATATACAACCTATATTCATCATAGAAAAAAAAGGGGGACTAACTAAACTATCCTACACGACCAATATCCAAAAGATTGTTTGTCTATTGTCTACGATTTTTTACGTGCTTTGGATGCAGGAATTGCTAATGAGAAATAAAACTAAGACTTAATTAGTGTATTATCCAATTTGCCTTTTACCCCCTCCCTGCCCAAATTAAAATTATAGATGATAATGCAACAGACATTTACTACCCGATTTTTAAGGGTTTAAGGTATTGTAGTTGTAGTAATTAGATTTTTTTCAGCAATACTATTATAAATAAATTATAAAAAAGAAAGATAAAGCCAATATCTGAGACTATCTTTCTTTCCTTATAAGCTTTTTTTTTATTATAGAACGTATTTCATGGGAGCTATTTGAAATAGTCCAAACCCTAAAGCCTTAATTTCTTATCGTAGGGTTCTGAGAAAGGCTCTATACTCTATAATAAGAAAAGAATGTATGATAAAGCTTTACATACATTATTATTACATCATTCCACCCATTCCACCGTTACTATTTGGAATTGAAGGTGAAGAAGGGTCTTCTTTTTTTATTTCAGAAACGACACATTCGGTAGTAAGTAACATTCCGGCAACAGATGCAGCGTTTTCTAATGCAACTCTTGTAACTTTAGTTGGATCTATGATGCCGGCGGCAATCATATTTTTGTATTCTCCTTCTTTAGCGTCGTATCCAAAGTCATATTTTCCTTCTGCTACTTTAGCTACAATTACTGAACCTTCTTCACCAGAATTTGCTACAATTTGTCGTAGAGGTTCTTCTAAAGATCTGCGTACAATTTGAATGCCTGTATTTTGATCAGAATTATCACCATTTAAATCTTGTAACGCTTTTATACTCCTTACTAAAGCCACTCCTCCCCCAGAAACTATTCCTTCTTCAACAGCTGCTCGTGTTGCATGAAGCGCGTCATCTACGCGATCTTTCTTTTCTTTCATTTCAACTTCAGATGCAGCTCCTACATACAGAACAGCTACTCCACCAGCTAATTTAGCAAGACGTTCTTGTAGCTTTTCTTTATCGTAATCTGAATTAGTGTTATCTATTTGGGATTTTATTTGATTAACTCGGGTTTTGATATATTTTTTATCTCCAAATCCATTTACGATCGTAGTATTATCTTTATCAATGCTAATTCTTTCAGCTTTTCCTAACATTTCAATCGTCGCGTCTTCCAATTTTGTTCCAGTTTCTTCAGAAATTACTGTTCCTCCTGTCAAAATAGCAATATCTTCTAACATTGCCTTTCTTCTATCTCCAAACCCAGGAGCTTTTACAGCAGCTACTTTTAGTGAGCCTCTAATCTTATTAACTACTAAAGTTGCTAAGGCTTCACCATCAGCCTCCTCAGAAATTATTAATAATGGTTTACCAGATTGTGCTACAGGTTCAAGTAGAGGCAGTAAGTCTTTCATCACAGAAATTTTTTTATCACATAGCAAAATATAAGGATTGTCTAGTTCAGTGATCATTTTATCAGTATTAGTAACAAAGTAAGGCGATTGATAACCTCGATCAAACTGCATCCCCTCTACTACATCGACATATGTCTCGGTACTTTTTGCTTCTTCCACGGTGATCACACCCTCCTTACCTACCTTCCCAAAAGCCTCTGCAATCAGCTTCCCAGTTATTCTATCATTGTTAGCTGATATAGAAGCTACCTGTTCTATCTTTTTACTTCCTACTTCTACTTCCTGTGATTGTTTTTTAAGATCAGAGACAACAACTTCTACCGCTTTCTCTATACCTCTTTTTAGATCCATTGGGTTAGCTCCAGCAGCTACATTTTTAAGACCCTCTCTTACAATCGCTTGAGCTAAAACAGTCGCTGTAGTAGTACCATCCCCTGCAACATCATTTGTTTTAGAAGCTACTTCTTTTACCATTTGAGCTCCTAAATTTTCTATAGGCTCCTCTAGATCAATTTCTTTAGCTACAGAGACCCCATCTTTAGTAACATGGGGAGCTCCAAAAGATTTTTGCAAGACGACATTCCGTCCTTTTGGGCCCAATGTAATTCTTACTGCGTTGGCTAATGCATCGACACCTTTTTTTAGCTTATCTCTTGCTTCTATATCAAATTTAATATTCTTTGCCATATTTTTATTGGATGATTGCTAATATATCAGATTCTCGCATTATCATATATTCTTCTCCTTCATGTTTCATTTCGGTTCCTGAGTATTTACCATATAAAACTTTATCACCTGGTTTTACAGTTATTGGTTCATTTTTTTTTCCAATACCTACTGCTACTACAGTGCCTTGTTGAGGCTTTTCTTTCGCTGTATCAGGAATTATTATTCCTGAAGTCGTTTTACTTTCTGCTAAATCAGGCTTAATTAAAACTCTATCGGCTAATGGTTTAATTTTTACGTTGATCATAATATGATTAAAAATCTATATAATAAAATGCCATTAATTATCAAATGAAAATTTGTCATAATTAGGTTTAATTATAAATTAGAGACCATACTGTTTTATTTTTCTATAAAGAGTGCGCTCAGAAATACCTAACTCTCTTGCAGCGATTTTTCGTTTTCCATTATTTCTATTTAAAACATTGCGAATACATTCTATTTCTTTTTCTTGTAAAGATTCAGAATCAGATAAATCAGATAATGTTTCATTGGTTTGGGTGAAATCTACTTCGTGAGAAGTAAAATGATAAAGGGGTTTTTGTATGGAAGATTTATCATTATCAAGGCATCCATTAACAGGAAAATGGATTAAATTCATGATTAATGTTTTGATATCGTTAAGATCCTTACGCAAATCAAACAATATTTTATATAGCAAATCACATTCACTTCTAAAATCTTTTATTAAAAAAGAGTCTGATGTAAAAGGGTAGAGAGAAGGAAGAGATTCTTTAATCTTGCTAAGTGAAATTTCACGTTGTTTCTCGATAACACAGAGTTGCTCTGTTAGATTACGTAATTGTCTTACGTTACCAGGCCAATGGTAATTTTCTAGATATGACATTCCTTGTTGACATAATTTTATCGGAGGCATATTATATTTTTCAGCAAAATATTGAGAAAATTTCCTAAATAATAATCCAATATCACTTTTCCTTGAACGTAAGGACGGAATGTCGATTTGGACAGTATTGAGTCTATAATAAAGATCCTTTCGAAAGAGATTCTTTTGAATCGATTCAAGCATATTTACGTTCGTAGCAGCAACGATTCTTACGTCTGTCTTTTGTATTTGTGAACTTCCTACTTTAAAAAATTCACCAGACTCAAGAACACGTAAAAGTCTAACTTGAGTTGTTAACGGCAAGTCTCCTACTTCATCTAAAAAGATCGTTCCTTTATCTGCTACTTCAAAATAACCTTTACGATCTCCAGTAGCTCCTGTAAAAGCTCCCTTTTCATGACCAAATAACTCGCTATCAATCGTTCCTTCTGGAATTGCTCCGCAATTTACAGCAATATAAGAGTGATGTTTTCTTGGTGATAAAAAATGAATTATTTTAGGAAAATACTCCTTTCCTACTCCACTTTCACCTATCACTAATACTGTAATCTCTGTAGGGGCTACTTGCATGGCTCTCTCTAAGGCACTATTCAAACTTACATCATTACCAATGATTCTAAAACGTTGTTTAATATTTTGAATGTGTTCCATAAGAAATTTTAAACAATTTCAATACCTTGGCCAATAAGGGTGGCGGAGGTTGAATTTTTAACGCGTACTTTAACAAAATTTCCCTTATTAAAAGTTTCTTTAGGAAAAACGACTACAGCGTTCTGTGATGTTCGTCCGAACCAATGCATTTTACTTTTTCTAGATTCGCCTTCGATTAAGACTTCTTGAATATTCCCTATTTGAGCCTGCAAACATTCAGATGAATGTTTTTTTTGCAAATAAATTATTTCTTGCAATCTTCTTTTTTTAATCTCTTCAGGGACATCATCAAATAGATTTTTTTCAGCCTTTGTACCAGTTCTTAGAGAATAGTTAAACATATAACCAAAATCATAACGAATATACTCCATCAAATTTAGTGTTTGTCTATGATATTCTTCAAACTCTCCAGAAAACCCTGCAATTATATCGTGAGATATTGCACAATCAGTAATTATTTTACGTATTTTTCTTATCAAAGTGACATATTTTTCACTAGTATATCTACGATTCATTAGCTCCAATATTCTAGTACTGCCGGATTGTAGAGGTAAGTGAATATGCTTACAAATGTTAGGATAATATGAAATAACTTTTAATACGTTATCTAGCATATCATGAGGATTCGATGTAGAAAAACGTATTCGCATTTTAGGAACAGAACGCGCTACTAATTCAAGTAAGTCTGCAAAACTAAAAAAAGTTGCCTTTTGAAGAGGAGATGCCTTTGAAAAGTCTTTTTTCATTCCATCTCCAAACCAAAAATATGAATCAACGTTTTGTCCTATTAAAGTAATTTCCTTATAACCTTGACGCCATAACTTATAGCATTCTTTAATAATAGAAGTAGGATCTCTGCTACGCTCTCTTCCTCTTGTAAGAGGTACTACGCAGAAATTACACATATTATCACAGCCTCTTGTAATGCTTACAAAGGCTGTTATTCCATTCTCTCCTAGACGTATTGGATTAACATCTGTATAATTCTCTTCCTTTGATAATAGAACATTATTCGATCTTTTTCCAGATTCTAATTCTAGATTACTAATTAGCAGTGGTAATATTCGATAAGAATCTGGACCCACTACTAAATCTACAAGACTTTCTTCTTCCAGCCATCTCTTTTTCAGTCGCTCTGCCATGCAACCTAAAATTCCTATAATAAATGAAGGTGTTTTTTTTTTTATGTATTGAAATTCTATCAAACGCCTCCGAATATTTATCTCAGCTTTTTCACGAATAGAACAAGTATTTAAAAGAATTAAATCAGCAGTCATTATATTAGAAGACGTAATAAACCCTTCTTCAGCTAATAGAGAGAAAATTATTTCACTATCAGATAAGTTCATTTGACAACCATAACTTTCTATATATAATTTTCGTTCCTTTTTAATATAAAAAATCATTTAAAAATAATATAAATTATCAAGTTTTGGATTCTTCATTAGTGTCTAGGACGGGACTTGAACCCGTAAAAAACAGAATTTTAAGTCCTGCGTGTCTACCATTTCACCACCTAGACCTTATATAATGAGCGAGAAACGGGGGTCGAACCCGCGATTTTTACCATGGCAAAGTAACGCTCTAACCATCTGAGCTATTCTCGCTAATAATCATTGAATGGCTTCTCTAATATTTCTTTCGCTATTTTTAAAATTGTAGCAGGCATATTAGCTAACTTTGCTACAAAAATGCCTAAACTATGCTTATTAAATCCTGGTAGTAACTTGCGCAAAAAAATCACATTTCCGTCTCTTTCCCTAACAGATACATTAAAATTTTTAACTCTCTTAAAGATATTTGCCATTTTATGTAGTTCGTGATAATGAGTCGCAAATAGAGTTTTAGGTCTTTTTGGATGCTCATGAATATATTCTACTACAGCCCAGGCAATCGCATATCCATCAATTGTGCTTGTTCCTCTACCTATTTCATCTAAGATTATAAGACTTCTCTTTGACATATTATTAAGAATACTTGCCGTTTCATTCATCTCAACCATAAAGGTAGACTCACCTAACGAAATATTATCAGAAGCGCCAACCCTACTAAAAATTTTATCAAAATACCCGATATAAACGTATTGAGCAGGCACATAACTACCAAAATGTGCCATTAAGATTATTAAAGCCGTCTGCCTTAATATAGCAGATTTTCCTGCCATATTTGGGCCAGTAATTATAAGAATTTGGGATGAAACATTATTAATAAATAAATCATTAGCAACATAATTTTTTCCAAAAGGCAAATTTTTTTCAATGACTGGGTGACGCCCTTTTATAATATATAAATTCATGCTATTATTAATAATAGGTCGTACGTATTTATTATTATTCGCATTTCTGGCGAAAGCAAATAAGACATCTAAATAAGCAATAAGCTTAGATCCTTTTTGTATATCTATAAAATATTTTCCTACAGAGCGAACTAAATTCTGAAATATATCTTTCTCAATAGAGATAATTTTTTCTTCAGCACTTAAAATTTTAGCTTCTTGCTCTTTAAGCTCTTCAGTAATATATCTTTCAACATTTGCTAGGGTTTGTTTACGTATCCAATTTTCTGGAACTTTAGATCTGTAAATATTACGAATCTCTATATAATACCCAAATACATTGTTAAATGAAATTTTCAGAGGAAACCCTGTCCTTTTTTTTTCACGTAGACATATAAAGTCTAATTTATTCTTTATCGAAGAAACAAAAGCACGTAATTCATCAAGTTTTTTAGATATTCCTGTTGCAATTACGTTTCCTTTGCCAAGTTGATTAGCAGGATCGGATTGTAAAACTCTACTTAATCTGTCATTCAATGGTTTTAAATAAGGAAATCTAAATGAGTAAGTTTTTAATTTTTCTTCATTAGAAGCAGACAATAAATTCTTAATATTTTCCATTACATCAATAGATTGCGAAAGCTTCATTAATTCTCTTGGTGTAATACTCTCAATAATTACTTTTGAGGTTAATCGTTCAATATCACCTAACGATTTAAAAAATTTAGTGAGCTTCATATTAATGTTACTTCTTGATAGAGCCTCAACTAAGTTGTAACGAGCATATATGCTTGAAAGATTTTTTATTGGCATAATAATCCAACGTTTCAAGAGTCTTGCGCCCATATTTGTTAAAGTTTTATCTAACTCTTCCAAAAGAGAGCGTCCATTAGAATTATTAGCCTCTAAAATTTCAAGACTTTTAATAGTAAAATCATCCATCCAAACATATTTCTCAGGGTCAATTCTACTTAAAGTAGAAATATGTCTAATTTTAAAATTTTGAGTATGACCTAGGTAACTAAATATTACACCAGCTGCTATTATAGCAGACTTAAAATTTTCTACTCCAAACCCTTTAAGAGATGGCGTTTTAAAGTGTCTCGTCAATTTGTCATAAGCGTTTTCGTATTGAAAAGCCCAATCATCCAGAGAAAAAGTAACTGTTTTAAAGTTATTATCCAGCAATTCTTCAAATTTATCTTTCTTTTTCTTTTGATAAATTATTTCACTTGGAGCAAACTTTTTTATAAGTTGTTTAACATAAGAATTTTTTTCTTCAGCCACGAAAAATTCACCAGTGGAAATATCTAGAAAAGCTACTCCGGATTTTTCTTTTTCAAAATGAAGTGCAGCTAAAAAATTATTTGATTTTGAGTGCAAAATTTGGTCATTCAATGTTAAACCAGGAGTTATTAAATGTGTTATCCCTCGTTTAATAATTCCCTTTGTTTTTTTAGGATCTTCCAATTGATCACAAATAGCTACACGAAAACCCGCTTTTATAAGTTTAGGTAAAAAATTATTAAGCGCATGATGAGGAAAACCCGCTAATTTTATATCTGAACGATTGGTTAATATTATGTTTAAGGATTCGGAACATTTAATAGCATCATTTTCAAAGGTTTCATAAAAGTCACCAACACGAAATAATAATAATGTATCAGAATAACGTGATTTTATTTGATGAAACTGCTTCATCAAGGGAGTTAATTTCACTTTTGTGAGTATTTTTTTAATTTATTATCTATAATATTTTCATCAATTTCTAATACTCCTTGGAAAGTCTCTATATAGAATAAAAAATCATTAAAAATTTTCTCACACATATTTCTTATTCCTCTTGCACCTAAACCAATTTTTATAGTTTTTTCTACTATTTTACGAATAGCCTTATCTGTAACTTTTAAATGTACATCGTCCATTGCAAATATTTTTTGATATTGTTTTATTAGCGCATTTTTTGGCTCTATCATTATTCGATAAAGTGTATTTACATCAAGAGAATTCATATAGGTTATGATTGGTAATCTTCCAATTAACTCTGGTATAATACCAAAGGATCGCAAATCTGCTGGTGTTGTATATTGTAATAACTCATTAATATTAATTTGGGAGTATTGTTTTTTTTTACAATTTTTATAACCTATTGATGATAACCTCTCGGTTAAGCGTATCTTAATAATATTTTCCAATCCGTTAAATGCGCCTCCTGCAATAAATAAAATATTGTGCGTATCTATAGAAATCATTTTTTTTTCTGGATGTTTTCGACCTCCTTGTGGAGGAACATTTACTACAGTGCCTTCAATAATTTTTAGAAGTGATTGTTGTACACCTTCACCAGAAACATCTCTAGTAATTGATGGATGATCACTTTTACGAGAAATTTTATCAATCTCATCAATAAATACAATACCTTTCTCTGCTGAAGCTACATCATAATCAGCTGCTAACAGTAAACGTGTCAGAATACTTTCAACATCTTCTCCTACATAGCCTGCTTCAGTTAAAATTGTAGCATCAACGATAGTAAAAGGAACTTGTAAAAACCTAGAAATACTCCATACCAAAAGAGTTTTTCCTGTGCCTGTTTCTCCAACAAGGAGAATATTTGATTTATCTATCTCTAAACCAGCAGCCAATCTCTTATAATGATTATGCACCGCAACTGATAAAACTTTTTTCGCTTCTTCTTGTCCTATCACATACCTATCCAAAAAAGATTTAAGTTCTTTAGGACTTTTAGTATAAGGAAAGATTTCATCTTTTTTTGTTTTAGAGTTTTCTTCCTGAATCATTTTATAAGCTTGTTCAATGCAATAAGCACAGATATGGCCTTCTGGCCCAGATAACAATAAACCTGCTTCGTTTTTACCACGTGCACAAAAGATACACTTTCCATCTATTACCACAGCTTTTTATTTAGAGGTTGGAAAAAGAACTTCATCGATCATTCCGTAATCTTTCGCTTCGCTTGACGTCATCCAGAAGTCTCTATCAGAGTCTTCTTCTACTTTTGAAAAATTTTGACCAGAATGGTTAACTATTATCTCGTTCAGCTCTCTTTTTAGCTTTCCAATCTCTCTTGCTGTAATTTCAATATCAGAAGCTTGGCCATTAGTTCCTCCCAATGGCTGATGAATCATTATTCGAGCATGTTTTAACGCTGAACGTTTTCCTTTAGTCCCTGCACATAATAATATAGCGGCCATAGATGCCGCCATTCCTGTGCAAATAGTTGAAACATCTGGTTTTACGATCTGCATTGTATCATAAATGCCTAATCCCGCATAAACACTACCCCCAGTTGAATTTATATAGATTTGTATTTCTTTGAAAGAATCAAGCGATTGTAAAAATAAAAGTTGGGCCTGAATAATATTTGCTACTTGATCATCGATCGTCGTCCCAAGAAAGATAATACGATCCATCATCAATCGAGAAAAGACATCCATTTGAGCTACATTAAATTTACGTTCTTCTACTATATAAGGAGTCATAGAGGTTATATATTTATCAAAATATATACTATTTATGCTACGATCTTTTATTGCGTATTTTCTGAATTCCTCTTTCATTTTTGTCTAAAATGTTCTTTAAATCATTCCATCGATACTAAACAAATATATAAAATATTCTCTGATTTTGGAACTAGTCAATTAGTCATACTTTCTTAACCGAAGAGGTTTTTTAAAAGTAGAAAGCTGGATTTTATTTTTATAATTTTTTAAAAAGAGAGCATCGCCCTTGCGAATATTTTCATTAAAAATATTATCGGATATTAAATCTTCGACAAATTTTTGTAATACTCTTTTTAATGGACGCGCTCCATTAGTTTTATCATATCCTTTATCGGCAATAAAGGTTATTGCTTTTTTTGAAAGAAGTAAAGTGAAACCTAATTCAAACATTCTGTTTATTATTTTATTTAATTCTAAATCAAGAATCATACAAATATCTCTTCGTTTTAGTGAGTTAAAAATTATAATGTCATCAATTCTGTTAATAAATTCAGGAGAAAATACTTCTTTTAATCTGGTTTTAATAGAATTATTAATATTATAACCCGTGTTATTTTTTTCATATGATTTTTCAAATCCTATCCCTTTACCAAAATCTGTTAATTCACGGGTACCTATATTAGAAGTAAAAATTAAAATAGTATTTCTAAAATCAATTTTTTTACCATAATTATCTGTTAGATTTCCATCATCCATCATCTGCAACAAAATATTAAATATGTCTGGATGAGCCTTTTCCAGTTCGTCTAGCAGTATCACTGAATAAGGCTTACGACGTACTGCTTCTGTGAGTTGTCCACCTTCATCATACCCAACGTATCCAGGAGGAGCCCCAATTAATCTAGAAACAGAATTTTTCTCCATATACTCACTCATGTCAATTCGTATTAAGGCCTCTTCACTATCAAAAAATTCTTTAGCAATAATCTTTGCTAATTGAGTTTTTCCAACACCCGTTTTTCCCAAAAAGAGAAAATTTCCAATCGGGCGATACGGATCTTTTAGTCCTGCTCTATTTCTTTGTATTGCTCTAATAGTTTTTTCTACTGCTTCGTCTTGTCCAATAAGGCGTTTCTTTATGAGCTCATACAGATTCAGAAGTTTTTTCATTTCTGATTTTTCTATCCTTCCGACTGGAATCCCAGTCATTCCAGAAATTACTTGAGCAACATTCTTTTCATTAACCATTTTACTATTATCTTTAGAGGTTTTTTCCCAGTTTCTCTTTGCTTTTATTAGTTCTTTTTCTATTTTTTTTTCCTTTTTCATTAGTTGTACGGCCTCTTCGTAATTGTTATTTTTAATCATTTTATATTTTTTATCGCTAAAGCTATTTATTTTTTTTTCTAATAATATAATGTCATTATAACCCTTTACATTTATCATATGTAAAACTGAACCTGCCTCATCTAAAACATCTATTGCTTTATCAGGAAAATATCTATCTGGAATGTAGCGTTTCGTTAGATTTACACAAGCTTCAATAGCTTGATCTGTATAAAAAACTTGATGGTGCTTTTCATATTGAGTCTTAATATTATTAAGAATTACTATCGTTTCATCTGAAGATGTAGGGTCTATAATAATGTTTTGAAATCTTCGAGATAAAGCCCCATCTCTTTCTATATATTCTCTATATTCATCTAAAGTAGTCGCTCCTATGCATTGTAACTCGCCTTTAGCGAGAGCAGGTTTAAAAATATTAGAGACATCTAATGTTCCTTGTGCTCCACCTGCTCCTATTATCGTATGAATCTCGTCAATAAATAGTATAATATCTTTATTTTTCAATAATTCATTCATACATGCTTTAATCCGTTCTTCAAATTGTCCTCTGAATTTTGTTCCAGCTATTAATCTGGTAAGATCTAACATAAATATCTTTCTTTGAAAAAGTAACCTCGAAACCTTCCCTTTTACAATTTTATATGCTAGACCTTCAGCAATAGCTGTTTTTCCTACACCCGGTTCACCAATAAGTAAAGGATTATTCTTTTTCAATCTGCAAAGTATTTGACATACTCGTTCTACCTCTTTTTCACGACCTACTACTTGATCAATTTTTCCTTGTAAAGCCATCAATGTCAGATCTCTACAAAAGTTATCTAATACTGGAGTATTTAACCGTTTATTTTTATAGTCTGAAAAATCACTATGTCTTGATAATTCTGTGAGTTTTGGGTTTTGGGGTTTTTTTATTTTAACTTTTTGCATGAATTTTTCATAAGTAATATCTAATTTATTTAGAATTCTAGTAATAGGATCGTTTTCATCTCTTATAATACTTAACAATAAGTGAGCAGAGTTGATAATTTTAACATGAAAAACCTTTGCTTCTAAAAAATTTGTGTTTAAAATTCGTTCTACTTGTTGAGTCATTTCAATTCTATTTCTTTTATTTTCTATATTTAAATGACGTAAATTCTCTTTTAGCTCTATTTTTTTTTTTATTTTTTTTAAATCAACTTTCAAAATATTAAAAATCTCTATCGCTTTTCCCTCTCCCATTCGATAAATTCCTAATACAAGATGGTCCGTACTTATTTCACCATGCCCCAGTAAAAAAGCTTCTTTATTACTATCTTCCAATATCTCTTTGAGTGTCAATGAAAAATTCTTTCTCATTCTCATTTAATATAAATAATACTCCAATTTTATTAATTAGAAAGTGTAAAAAGTATAGGTTATATTTTATTAATATTTGGAACGCTAATAAATAGCTTTTACTCCCTTTATAAACTTTCTCTACTAAAAATTAAAAGAGAATAATCTGTATTTCATAAAGAAAGATATAAAAGTAATAGCTTATTCTCTATTAAAACTCTAAGAGATAGTTTGTGTCTAAAACGTAGATCATTTTAAATGAGAATTGCTATTATAGGAGTTAAAGGTCTGGTTGGAGGAATAATACTTAAATTGTTAGAAGATAGGAATTTCCCTATCAAAGAATTATTAGCTGTTTCTTCTGACCTTTCTTCAGGTAAAGAAATCTTCTATCAAGATAAAAAGCATCTTCTTATCAATTTAGAGAAAACAATTTGTCTATCTCCTGATATAGCCTTCTTTACTGCAGAAGAAGAGATCTCTAAAACGTGGGCTCCAATTTTTGCAAGTAGAGGGACGACTGTTATAGACAATTCTTCTGCATTTCGGATGGACTCTAAAACAAAACTTATCGTACCTGAAATAAATGCTCATACTCTCTCCAAGAAAGATAAAATTATTGCTAATCCCAATTGTTCCACCATACAGCTAGCAATAATTTTAAACGTTCTACATAAAAAATATATAATAAATCGTGTAGTAATTTCTACTTATCAGTCTATTACGGGTACAGGGAAAAAATCAATAGATCAACTTATTGATGATAGTCAAGGAATAGCTACAGAAAGAATTTATCCACATCCGATTTATCAAAATTCATTACCTCAATGCGATCTATTAGAAGAAAAAGGATATACCAAAGAAGAACTCAAACTAATAAAAGAACCTATAAAAATTATGGACACTCTTTCTATGAAAGTTACTGCGACTTCAGTACGGATTCCTGTTCTTGGTGGACACTCTGAAAGTGTAAATATTACATTTGAAAAAGACTTTAACCTAGAAGATTTAAAGAGCCTTCTAGGAAAAACGTCTGGTATTAAAGTACTGGACGTTCCTATGGAAAATGATTACCCTATGCCTATAGTGTCTCAGGGAAAAGATTCAATATTTGTAGGGAGATTTAGAAGGGATTTTTCTTCTAAAAAGGCTCTCAATATTTGGATCGTCGCTGATAACTTACGAAAAGGAGCGGCTACAAATGCCGTACAAATAGCCGAATATTTAGTTGAAAATTTTCAGTACTAATAATCCAAAAATAAAAGAGCTTTTAAGGCTTAAAAAAAAAACCCCCTTACGCTCTCAACAACAGATTATTATAGTGGAAGGACAAAAAGAAATTAAAATGGCACTTAACAAATATAGGCCTCATGAACTTTTCATTTACAAAAAAAAAATTGGTTCGATATCTTCGATCGATAAGAAGTTTCCTCTAGTTATATTACTAAATGGTAGTGTATTTAAAAAGCTTTATTTTGGAGAGGAGAGTGGAGGAGAGAGTGGAGGAATTTTAGCTACTTTTCATAGTCATTTTCCCTCTATCAAAGAACTTCAACTACCTAAAAATCCTATTATTTTAATTCTAGTTGGTCTTGAAAACCCAGGAAATTTAGGCGCTATTTTAAGAAGTGCAGAATCTATAGGGACAGATGTCATTTTATTATCTGAAATTAAAACAGATATTTTTCATCCGAATATTGTTAGATCTAGCTTAGGAACTGTTTTTTATCATAATTTAATTATTTACCAATCAAATGAGCTTATCAAATGGGTAAAAAACAAAAAAATTAATATTCTCACTACGTCTATTAGAGAAAATACCATTAACCTTTATAAAAATAATTTACGGACAGGCATCGCTGTTATAATAGGAAATGAGTCGCTAGGACTGTCTAATTATTGGACTAATAGCTCTGATAGACTATTAAAAATTCCTATGCATGGAAACATAGACTCATTAAATGTTAGCAACGCAGTGGCTATTATACTTTTTGAAATCTTACGTCAAAGAATGGACAATTAGATATTACAAATATAATACTTTTTTTATTGCTTTTGATACTTGTTTTACATTTGGATACCATCGATCCATAAGATTGGGGGCGTATGGAGCAGGGACATCTTGAACATTTATTTTTTCAATTGGAGCGTCTAGATAATCAAAGGCTTGATTCTGAATAAAATAAGAAATTTCTGATGCAATAGAGCAAAATGGCCAAGATTCCTCTAGTACAACTAATCTATTTGTTTTTTTTACAGATTTTAGAATCGTTTCATGATCAAGAGGTCTTACTGTACGCAAATCAATCACTTCTACTTCTAATCCTTCCTTTTCTAAATTTTCAGCCGTTGCTAACGCTACTTTCATTATTTTTCCAAAGGAAACCAATGTCACATCTTTTCCTTCTTTTTTCACATTAGCTTTGCCAATAGGTAATGTATACTCTTTTTTAGGTATTTTCATACGATCTCCATACATTTGTTCTGACTCCATAAATATTATTGGATTATTATCTATAATAGCTGCCTTTAAAAGGCCTTTAGCATCAAAAGGATCTGATGGAATTACTACTTTTAAACCAGGACAATTAGCATACCAATTTTCAAAAGCTTGAGAATGAGTTGCTCCTAGTTGTCCCGCTGAGCCTGTTGGTCCTCTAAATACTATTGGTATAGTCCATTGCCCTCCACTCATCTGACGAATTTTTGCCGCATTATTAATAATTTGGTCTATAGCTACTAAAGAAAAGTTAAAGGTCATATATTCTATTATAGGTCGACAGCCGTTCATAGCTGATCCAATCCCTATCCCTGAAAACCCAAGCTCTGAAATTGGGGTATCTATAATTCTTTTATACCCAAATTCAGTCAACATTCCTTTGGAAGCTTTATAAGCTCCATTGTATTGAGCTACTTCTTCTCCCATTAAATATATGCTTGGATCTTTTCTCATTTCTTCGCTCATTGCTTCAGTAATGCCTTGGCGAAAGGTTATTTCTTTCATTTTTAAACTAAATTAGTAAATAAAAAATTTCTGTTTCTTTTCTGTTTTTAGGTTTTTGAGGCCTCGGCAGGACTCGAACCCGCATTTTCTGATCCGTAGTCAGATGATCTATCCATTAAGCTACGAGGCCTTTTTTTTTATCAGTAATCAGCTTTTTGTAATATAACTTTTCCTCTGAAAAATAGAATTTTATTATACCAATAAGCACGATGATATAAATGAATTTGTTTGTTTAAAGGACAGCTAGTTAACTGAGGTAGACAGTCTTTATGGTGCGTTCTTCTCTTATCTCTTTTGGATTTTGATTTTCTTCTTTTAGGATGCGGCATTATTTTAAATACAGTTTAAATTAGACCTTACTTAAGATAAAAGAATTTTTATATAAAAAAAACAAAGAAACATATTTTAACTTATGAAAAAACTATGAAAAAGAAATGAATAAATCATCAATATACAGATAAAAATGCATATAAATTTCAATATATGACAGAATGAGGATGATTGATTCTTCAATATTGATTCTTCAATCTTCTTCTAAAATAGATGAAAGTTCTCAAATTTGGAGGAACGTCTGTTGGTGAGGCTCATGCTATAGAACAAATTCGCTACATTCTTATAGATAAAAAAGAAAAAAAGGATCGTTATGCAATTATAGTTTCAGCAGTATCAGGTATTACTGATTATTTAGTTAAATGTGCTCAATATGCTAATAAAAAAAATGAAAAATTTCATTTAATATTTGATGAAATTGAACTGAAGCATTTAGTGATATTACGAGAATTATTCACTATTCTTCATAAAAAAAGCCTTATAATCCGCATCATAAAATATCTCAACAATTTAGAATTTTTTTATGAAAGTATTTGTAAGATCACGTACTTTTCAAGAATATCATTGGATAAGATAATGAATTTTGGAGAATTGATATCTTCTTTCCTCTTAAATGAAAAGCTAAAAGCAAGTGGATTTAAATCAACCTGGAAAGATAGTAGAAAATTTATTCTAAGCCACTATAAAATAGCACAAATAAATAATTCTTTCGACGTTAAATGTCTTTTTATTAAAGATAATACGACTTATATTATTCTACCTGGCTATATTGCGACTTCCTCTCATGAAGAAATTTCAACTCTTGGTAGAGGAGGGTCAGATTTTACTGCATCTATTTTTTCATCTGCTATTCAATCAGAATATATTGAAATATGGACTGATGTAAGTGGAATAATGACGGCTCACCCGAAAATAGTATATAAAGCTTTTCCTTTGAACTCCCTCTCTTATAGAGAAGCGATAGAACTTTCATATTTGGGGGGTAAGGTAATTTACCCTCCTACGCTTATTCCTTCGATGAAAAAAAAGATTCCTATACTAATAAAAAACACTTTTGCTCCATTAGAATCTGGGACTCTTATATTTTTTACTATTAAGAGTAAAAATCTAATTACTGGTATAACAGGGATGAAAAAGATAAGTTTTTTTTCCTTAAAAAGGAAATTAGGTATGCAACCTGTTTATTTGAATAAGTTTTCAGCGTCATCTAGTAATAATATTTTTCATGTGCTTATCAAGCAAAGTTCCTCAGAGTTATGTATAGAAAAAAAACTTATAAGGAATTTTACCAATGAAATGAATCATTCTCTAGAAAAAGAATTATGTATTATTGCAATTATTGTTAGAGATATGAAAAATATACCAGTGACTTCAGGTCGTATGTTTAGTGCTCTTGGTAAAGAGCGTATTAAGCTTCATGTGATAGGAGCAACAGAAAAAAATATTTATGCAGTAATTGGAAAAAAATTTTTTAAAAAATCAATGAATCTTTTACATGAGATTTTTTTTTATATATCTTATAAAATAGTTCATATCTCTATTGTCGGATTAGTAAAAGTTATTGAGCAGCTAAACAAACAAAAAGAATATCTAGTAGAAAAATTACATCTACAAATAAGAGTCATTGCTATTTGTAATAGTAAAAGCGTGGTTGTAGATTATCTAGGAAAAGGAATTAATCTTAACAACTGGCAAAATAATCTAGCATTAGGAACTCCCCTAATTTTAGAAGAATTTATTGAAAGTATTTACTTCTTAAAATTAAGAAATAGTATAGTGATAGATAATACTGCGAGTAAAGAACTTTCTAATCTATACGATGAGATTTTAGGAAAAGGAATTGGTGTGGTCACGTGTAATAAAATCGCTTGTGCATTTTCTTACCAAGAATACAAAAATATG
The DNA here is from genome assembly GCA_964246735.1 of uncultured Flavobacteriales bacterium. Lineage (GTDB taxonomy): Bacteria > Bacteroidota > Bacteroidia > Flavobacteriales > Blattabacteriaceae > Uzinura. The sequence goes on along the minus strand of CAXTRI010000002.1, from coordinate 13,751 downwards.
AAAAATTTATCCAGTGACTTCAAAGTACCATTTTTTTTTGAAACTAATGTTGGAGCAGCTCTACCTATTATAAATACACTAAATTCGTTGATAGAAAGTGGAGATAAAATTAATCTTATAGATTCCGTGTTATCTGGGAGTTTGAATTTTATTTTTAACCAATTTAGAGGATCTTTTATAGATAGAGTAAGGGAAGCTCAAAATAGAGGGTTAACTGAGCCTGATCCTCGTATTGATTTAAGTGGCATAGATGTAATAAGAAAAATACTTCTTCTAGTACGAGAATGTGGTGAATCTCTTGAATTAGAGGATATTAAACAAAGACCCTTTTTACCTAAAATGACTATAAAAGCTTTTACAGTAGATAATTTTTACCAAGAAATTATAATGAATGAAGAGTTTTTTACTCAGCTCCGTTTAGTAGCTAAAGAACAGAGAAAACGTCTCCGGCTAGTAGCTAAATATAAAGATGGTGAAGCTAATGTTGTATTAGAAGCTTTAGCATTTATTCATCCATTTTTTCAACTGGAGGGAAAAGATAACATTATTCTTTATACTACTGACCGTTACGCTGATCAACCTCTTCTTATTAAAGGGGCAGGTGCAGGTGCAGAAGTAACAGCGTCTGGCGTTTTGACTGATATAATTAAAGCTTCTATATGAAAGAAGTTCAAGTATATTCTCCGGCTACTATCGCTAACGTGGTTTGTGGTTTTGATGTTATAGGTTTGGCATTAAATGAACCGGTAGAAGAAATAATTCTTAGAAAATCTCATTATCCTGGGGTACAAATTATAAATATTTCGGGAGCGGATCTTTCGAAGAAGCCTGATAGAAATGTCGTAGGAGTCGTTTTAGAGAAGATATTACAACATCTACCTAATAAAAAAATAGGAATAGAAGTAGAAATATATAAAAAAATAAAACCAGGAAGTGGGATAGGTTCAAGTGCAGCTAGTGCAGCAGGAGCTGCTGTAGGAGCAAACATTCTTTTAGGCACCAACTTCAAACCCATTGAAATTATTAGATTCGCTATAGAAGGAGAAAGATTAGCCAGTGGTGCTGGACATGCGGACAACGTCGCTCCTGCTATTTTGGGAGGATTTACTCTAGTAAGAAGCTATTTTCCATTGGAAATTGTTTCACTTCCTTCTCCCAAAAAACTTTGGGCCTCTATCATACACCCCAAAATTGAAATAAAAACCTACGACGCAAGAGCAATATTAAATAAAAAAGTCTCTCTGAAAGATGCAATAAAACAGTGGGGAAATGTAGGGGCTTTAGTTTCTTCTTTATACAGAGAAGACTATTGTCTTATTGGCAGATCTCTTGAAGATTTTATCGCAGAGCCTCTTCGTTCTATTTTTATTCCTGGTTTTCATGCGTTGAAATTTGAATGCAAAAAAGTAGGAGCTTTAGGTGGGGGTATTTCTGGATCAGGTCCTTCCGTATTTATGTTCAGTGATAGCAAAGAGACAGCAGAAAAGGTAGCTAAACGTATGACTGAAATCTATGATGCCTTGGCTATATCTTATAATATTTATTTATCTACTATAAATTATACAGGAGTTAAATACAAAGTTAAGATTAAGTAGATATGCGGTTTTACAGCTTAAAAGATTTTAATTACAAGGTTTCTTTTGAAGAAGCTATTACTTCTGGATTAGCTCCAGATAAAGGATTATATTTTCCTGAAAATATTCCACTCCTAACAAAAAACTTTCTCCAGAATTTGTCTAAAAAAAATATATATGATATAGCATTTCAAATAATACATCCGTTTATTAGAGGAACCATTCCAGAGAATATAATTTATTCCATAATAACTGAAACTTTAAATTTTCCTTTTCCTACACAAAATATAGATAAAAATCTCTCTATTTTAGAGCTATATCAAGGACCAACTTTAGCCTTTAAAGATATAGGGGCAAAATTTATGGCAGGTTGCTTAGGATATTTTATGTATCAAAAGGATCGTAGTATTACTGTATTAGTTGCAACATCTGGAGATACAGGTGGAGCAGTGGCTAATGGTTTTTTTAAAGTTGAGGGGATAAACGTAGTCATACTTTATCCATCAAAAAAAATAAGTGAACTTCAGGAGAAACAATTGACTGGATACGGAGATAATATTATTTCTTTAGAAATAGATGGTGATTTTGATGATTGTCAAAAATTGGTAAAAAATGCGTTTTTAGATCCATTTATCCAAAAAAATAGAAAACTTACTTCAGCAAATTCAATAAATCTCGCTCGATGGCTTCCTCAGATTTTTTATTATTGTATTGCTTACAGAGCAATAGAAAATAATTCTCATAAAAATGTTGTTCTTTCTATACCAAGCGGTAATTTTGGAAATATATGTGCTGGTATCATAGCTGAAAGGATGGGACTTCCAATTTCACTATTCATTGCATCGACAAATGAAAATGATACTATTCCACGTCTTTTAGGAGGTCATTCTACCTATGAACCAAAAAAAGCAAAATATACACTATCAAATGCAATGGACGTCTCTGATCCTAGTAATTTTATACGAGTCCTAGCACTTCATTCTAACAAAGATTTAATTAGAAATAATATGATTGCTTATTGCTTTACCGATAAGCAGACTCTGTTAACAATGCAAGATATTTGGGAAAAAAGAAATTATATGCTTGATCCACATGGATCAGTATCTTTAATGGGGATAATGAAATATCTAAAGGAAAAAAGAAAAAATATAGATCCAATAGGAATAGCTTTTGAAACAGCACATCCTATCAAATTTTCAGATAAGATAAAAGAAAACTTAACAAGAAATATTACTTTACCAAAAAACAGCAATATTTCTTTTAAAAAAAAGAAAAATTACTATAGATTATCTACTAAATATGAAGTCTTTAGGGAATTTCTTTTAGATACAAATTTACATTAAAAAATGCTATTTATTTTCCTATACAAAATTTTGAAAAAATATTATCTAGTAAATCATTAGTAGTTATTTCTCCACTTATTTTTCCAAGATAATATAGTGCTTTACGAATATCATCTGCGATCAAATCAGAGGTCGCTCCTTGCTCAATTCCATTATAAATAGAATCTACAGTAAACAGAGTTTTTTTAAGAATTTCATAATGTCTTACATTACTAATAATTGTATTCGTTTCTAAATATCTATTAGATAAGATATTATAAATAGTCTCAAGAAGTTCATCAATACCTTCTTTATTTTTAGCTGAAATATTTAATAATTTACCTGAAAAATCATTTAAAAAAAGTTTTTTACTAGATACATCATATTTATTAGCAATAATAATAATCTTCTTTCTTGAAGATTTTTTCTCTATATTATAAAATTCTTTTAATATTTTTGTTGTATTATATTGCAAGGCATCAAAAAGATATAGAATCAACTGTGCCTTACTTACTTTATCATAAGTAAGCTGAATACCAATTTTTTCTATATTTTCCTTTGTATTACGAATACCTGCTGTATCTATTAATCTAAATCTTATTTCATTTAAATAAATTATTTCTTCAATAAAATCACGGGTTGTTCCAGGAATATCAGTAACTATTGCTCTATCATATTTTAAAAAAGTATTTAACAAGGTAGATTTTCCTGCATTTGGTCCTCCTATAATAACAACTTGTAGACCTTCTTTAATGGCATTTCCTAAATAAAATGAATTTACCAAATGTTGAATATGGTCCTTTGCTTGTAAAAGAAAAGTTGATAAATTTGAATAATTTGGTCTTTCCACATTTTCCTCAGAAAAATCTATACTTATTTCTAATATAGATGCAAAATCAATAAACTTTCTTCGTAAGAACTTTAAGCGTTTGTTGATCTCTCCCTCAAATTGTGTAAGGGATAATTTGTGATCTGCTTGTGATTCAGAAACTATTAAATCTGACACTGCTTCTGCTTGAGATAGAGACATTTTTCCATTTAAAAAAGCACGCAGGGTGAATTCACCCTTATTGGCCATTCGGATTCCTGTTTTTATAAGAATATGCAAAAGTCTTCTATAGATGTAAGGAGAGCCATGGCAAGAAATCTCGACAAGATTTTCACCTGTATACGATTTTGGCGCCTTAAAGAATGTTACAAGAACCTGATCGATCTTCTCTTCTTTATCTAAAATAGAACCTAAAATTATTTTCTCTTTTATATTTACTTTTTTAAGTGGCTTAAAAATATTAGATAGAGTTGAAAAGGCTTCTACTCCTGAAATCCTTATCACAGCAATAGAACCAACTCCGTCAGGAGTTGCTAAAGCTGCTATTGTATTTTTTTCAAACATAAACAGAACTAAAAGATATAAAAATTCATCTTTCCTCTTCATTTAATTCATCTTTCCTCTTCATTTAATTCATCTTTCCTCTTCATTTAATTCATCTTT
>CAXTRI010000002.1:0-9263 GCA_964246735.1 uncultured Flavobacteriales bacterium | reverse complement strand
CCTCTTCATTTAAATATACATATCTCTACTTTAGTTACTGGCAGTGCCTATACCTCTGCTAAATTGTTTTTTTTTTATAGACAAAATGTATTATAATTTATTTTAATAATAGCAGAAAAATAGAGGATAATAAATAGGTTTACACGGGGTCGTAGCGTAGCAGGTTAATCGCGCCTGGCCTGGGACCAGGAGATCGCAAGTTCAAATCTTGTCACCCCGACAAAAAAAAAGTAGGTCTCATAGCTTAGTTGGTTAGAGCATTTGACTCATAATCAGAGGGTCACAGGTTCGAGTCCTGTTGAGATCACTAAATAAAAATAAAAGACATTTAGCTTAGTTGGTTTAGAGCGCTATCTTGACAGGATAGAAATCATCAGTTCAAGTCTGATAATGTCCACTTAAACCATGTAAAATATGGTAATTTTTAATGGAGGGATTTAGTAAATTGTAGGAATAGACAATAAAAGATATACAAAAATATTATGTAAAAGTATAAAAAGATACTTGAAATATATCTGAAAAAATATATGTGATTATTTCTATAATATCATTCAGAGTTATTTTATAACCTAACTCTTTTTTCATTGAACTTACACCCTTTCCTAAAATTCCGCAAGGGACAATATCATTAAAGTATCGTAAATCATTATTAACATTAATAGCTAATCCGTGCGTCATCAACCAACGACTGGATCGAACACCTAAAGAACATATTTTTCTTTGATATAATTTCCCAACATCTAGCCAAATACCCGTTTCTCCAGGTGATCTTTTCCCTGGTAATCTATATCTCTCTAATAGATTAATAACAACCTCTTCAAGCATACGTAAATATTTGTGAATATCAGTGAAAAAATATTCTAGATCTAATATAGGATAAATAACTAATTGATCAAATCCGTGGTTAGTTATATCTCCTCCTCGATCAGAATTATAAAAAGATACACCGATAAAGTCTAATTGGTCAGAAGACAATGAAATATGATCAATATTTCCACCATTACCTAACGTATAGACATGAAAATGTTCTGCAAATAAAATGTATCCAACGTATTTCCTATTAGTATTTTTTTTTTATACAAAAGTGATTTTAATAATCTTTTTTGATATCTCCAAGCCACTAAATAATCTATAATGCCAAGGGTTTGAGTTAGAATTAATTTCACCTTATATTATCCTTTATACGAGCTTTCTTCCCTTTAAGATTAGAAAAATAATAAATGCGAGCTTGTCTAACTTTTCCTTGTTTATGAATCTCTATTTGCTTAATATTTGGCTGACTTACAAAAAATATACGTTCAATAGCAACTCCATCACTTATTTTTCTTAATGTAAAGGTTTCCGACGATGCTGTCCCTCTACATTGAATCACTACTCCTTTAAAATATTGTACTCTAGTTTTTGTTCCTTCTCTTATTTCAGAGAATACTTTTATACTATCTCCAGATGAGATAGTTGGCCATATTTTACTGCATAAATATTTTTTTTCTACGTAATTTATAATTGTTTGCATAAATGATAGTTATATTTTAGGGTTTATAAATAAAAAATATACTAAATTTAAATATAAGATGGAAGTGGTGATAGTCTCACCAAAAACAATATATTATGAATGATCAGCAACCAAAAAATGGAAAATCTAAATCTCTACCACAGGCTCTTGACATAGAAGAGGCTATTCTTGGAGCTATTCTGCTTGATAAGAAGGGTCTTGATGAGGTTATAGAGATTCTTATTCCTGATGTCTTCTATAGACCTGAGCATAAAGAAATTTTTAAAGTTATAAAAAAACTTTATCACGAGGCACAGCCCATCGATCTTTATACCATATCAGCTCAACTTAAAAAAGAAGGGAAAATAGAAAAAATTGGAGGAGAATATTTCCTTGTCTTTCTTACGAAGAAAGTTGTCTCATCAGCGCATATTGAAATATATGTTCGCATTCTGCAACAAAAATTTATTTTACGCAGTTTGATAGATATTTCTTCAAAAATTATAGAAAAATCATATAATGATTCGATCGATGTTTTAGAACTTTTATCTCTAGCTGAATCAAATATTTTTGATATTTCTCAAAATCATATAAAAAAACCTTATGAAAGTTCGAAATCATTGATTCATCAAGCAATAGAGCGTATTAAAACTGTTGAGTTATCAAAAGGACTAAGTGGTATTAGCTCTGGGTTCAAAAAGATCGATGCTATTACTTCTGGATGGCAAAAGTCCGATTTTATTGTTATTGCTGGAAGACCAGGAATGGGTAAAACAGCTTTTATGCTTACTATGGCTCGTAATATTGTAGTTGATAATAATGTTCCTGTAGTTATTTTTTCATTGGAAATGTCCTCTATACAGCTTATCAATCGTTTGATTTCTTCAGAGACAGGCTTTTCTTCGCAAAAGCTACGTAGAGGACAACTATCTAATTCTGAATGGGAAATTCTATATAAAAAAGTTAGATCTTTAGAAGAAGCCCCATTATTTATAGATGATACGCCAAGTATATCAGTCTTTGATCTTCGTGCTAAATGTCGACGGCTAGTTTCTAAGAGAAGAGTAGGATTGATATTTATAGATTATCTACAGCTTATGACTGTAGGAAGTGGAAATAAAACCTTCAATCGAGAACAGGAAATATCTATTATTTCTAGAAGTTTAAAAGCTCTATCGAAAGAACTTGATGTTCCAATAATTGCACTATCTCAACTTTCGCGCGCAGTGGAGAGTAGAGGTGGTAACAAAAGGCCTCTACTTTCTGATCTTAGAGAATCAGGGGCGATTGAGCAAGATGCGGATATCGTTACTTTTATCTATCGCCCTGAATATTATGGATTTATTAATTGGGATACAGAAGAAAGAAGTCCTTGTCTCGGCGAAGCCGAAATAATCTTTGCTAAAAACAGAAATGGTCTTATTGATAATATACGTTTGCGATTCATAAATGAAAGAGCTCAATTTATTGATTTTGAAGAAAATCCATCTTTAGGAGAAGATGAGCTCCCATTTTAATTCATTTTTATAATTAGTAAAAACTTTGGTAGCTTCTTCTTCTGCTAATACTGGATCTATTAAAATTCTTCCGCTATGTTCATCCATTACTATCATTTTACGTTGAGCAATATCTAGGCATTTTTGAGTAGGTATGGTAAAAAAAGAGCCGATCGGTGATCCTTTTCTAATTGGAACAACAGCTAATTTTGTTCTTGCTCTTATTCGACAATACATTTGTAATAAACGTGGGTCAATTTTTTTAGAAAAGATGGAAGCTTTTTTAAGCAAAAACCGTTTTTTCTTCTCCTGTTTTTCTAATATTTTTTCAAATTCTTTTTCCTTATATGATAAATATTCTTTCTTCTTCTCATAAAGATCGGCAAAATTAGCGTAAAAATTCTTTTTTATATCTTTTTTAGATTTAATTTTTTTCCATTTTTTATGGCATAGTTCTATTTCTAGTTCTTTAAACTCAATTTCCTTATCTATATCTATTGATTCAATATTGTTTCGAAGTTTATCTTGCTTAGAAGTAAATTTCTTTATAAAAATTTCATACTCCTTAATAAGAGCTTTTTCATGTTGAATGGCTCTATCATATTCCTTTATTTCTTCTCTAATTTCTTTATATTTTTTTTGTATAGTTTCTACTTCATTTTCAATGGCCTTTATTTGTAAAGGTATACTATCTATAATAGATTTTATCTCATCGACAAGATAGTCTATAAGTTGTAAATCATACAATGATCTAAGTTTTTCTTCAACGTTAATCTCTTGGTACATATTTAATATTATTATTTTGCTAAATTTAGATATATTTTAGTAAACAATTCATATTTATAATTTGTCAGTCAGCCAACTCCAAAATTACAAGGCGTCTCCAATATATGAAAAAATATCTACTATCAACTTCTAGTAAAAAGACATGTGAAACTCGAATAAAAAAACCGCATTGGATTAGAGTAAAATTTCCCAATGGGAAAAACTATCTAAAACTTAAATTGCTTGTTGAGCAATATAAATTGAATACAATATGTAAAAGCGGAAGTTGTCCTAATTTAGGAGAATGTTGGGGGAATGGAGTGGCTACTTTTTTAATTTTAGGCAACATTTGTACGCGTTCTTGTAAATTTTGTGGCGTAAAAACTGGAAAACCAAAGGAAATAAATTGGGAAGAATCTGAAAAAGTAGCTAGATCAATTAAACTGATGAAAGTGAAACATGCGATCCTAACTTCAGTAGATCGTGATGATTTAAAAGATATGGGATCTTTTTTATGGGTCGAAACAATTCAATCAATCAGAAGAATTTGTCCTGGTATTACAATGGAAGCCCTAATTCCTGATTTTCAAGGAATTCCCTTCTTACTTGATCTAATTTTGCAAGCTCATCCAGAAGTAATTTCTCATAATATAGAGACAGTAAGAAGACTCACTAATGAAATTAGAGTACAAGCTAAATATGAGAGGTCTTTAGAAGTCTTGCATTATCTTAAGAAAAAAGGACAAAAAATGACAAAAAGTAGTCTAATGTTAGGTTTAGGAGAAGATGAAGAAGAAGTTATTGAAACAATGGAAGATCTTAAAAAGATCAACGTAAATATCATTACTTTGGGGCAATATTTACCACCATCACCTAAACATATTCCAGTTAAAAAATTTATTAACCCATCGCAATTCCAAAAATATAAATCTATTGGAATGAAAATGGGGTTTAGACATGTAGAAAGTGCTCCATTTGTTAGATCTTCTTATCACGCAGATAGACATATTCTTTAATTCTTTAATTCTTTAATTCTTTAATATACCAAAAATCTACTAATCTAATTTGCTACCTTTAAGCATGAAAGAATATAAATAAGTAAAATCATTAGACAAATTGTGATCTAAAATAGCTTCTTTAAGCGCTTTTTTTATTATACCAATTTGTTGTGACGGCTGTAATTGGAACATTTGCATAATCTCCTTGCCAGATATTAGTGGTAGTGAGTTTCGGCAACTATCTTTTTCATCTAGCTTTTTAAGCTTTCTTTCAACCAATAAAAAATGATTAATATAACGAAGTTTTCTTTCAATATTTTTTGTTGTAATATCTGCTTTACAAAAAATAAGAAGATCTTCAATATCTTCTCCTACATAAAATAGTAAACGTCGAATAGCTGAGTTAGTAGCTTCAGAACTCACCAAGTCAATTGGACGGGCAGAAAATTGAACAATTTTCTGAATATATTTCATTGGACTGTCCAGAGGAAATTTTAATCTATGAAAAAGATATGGGAGCATCCTAGATCCTATTATTTCATGAGCATAAAAGCTCCAACCAGGACCATGAATATATTTTTTAGTAATCGACTTTCCAATATCGTGTAATAAAGCAGCCCAACGGAACCACAAAGAATTAGATTTATCGCTCACATTATCTACGACTTCAAGGGTATGACAAAAATTATCTTTATGAAAAGATCCTTCTTTTTTTTTATATTCTTTAAGACAAGTGACTTCTGGTAAAAGTATATCAAGAAAACCAGTATCATACAAAATAGATAACCCAAAAGATGGGTTTGGAGAAAGTATAATCTTATTAAAATCATTAATAATTTCTGCTAAACATGAAATTATTATACTTTTTTTTTGCTCAAAAATGGAATAAAAAGATATTTGTTCAGTAAAATGTAATTCACTAGCAAAACGTATAGAACGTATTATACTAAATGTCTCTCCTGAAGATACATTAAAAGTATCTATAAGTTTGCCAAAACTATTTACATTTAAACTTATCGCTATGCGAGAGACATTTTCATTGCTATCACCTATAAATTCAATTTGTTTGCCATTATTCTTAAATCTAGAAGTCCCGAACCTTTTAAAGCAAGTTAAAATTGGATAATGGGAAAATTTATTAAAAACCTTTTGTGCTAATAGAATACCGTTGCCTCCAGTAAGGATCTCTATATTTTGATAACTATTTTTTTTTAGAAGAAAATAGATAACATACTTTCCTATTACACAAGCATCAAAACTTAGATCTTTTGCTGAAAGACTTATTTTAGATAATACACTATTCATTTAAACTTCTATGGCAAAGTTCCGTAAAGTCTCGTTGAGAGAAGTTTTTTTATCTGTGCTTTCTTTGCGTTTGCCAATGATAAAAACACACGAAACTTGGTAACTTCCAGAAGGAAATTGTTTCTGAAAGGTTCCCGGAATAACAACAGAGAATGCAGGAACGAGACCTTTGCTTTCGATAGGAAAAGAACCTGTAACATCGATAATTTTTGTAGAACCAGTAATTACTACACCTGCACCTAATACTGCTTGTTTTTCAATGCGTACTCCTTCTACGATAATACACCTTGATCCTATAAAAACATCATCTTCTATAATGACAGGTGACGTCTGCAAAGGTTCAAGAACTCCACCAATACCTACACCTCCGCTTATATGAACACTCTTTCCAATTTGAGCGCAACTTCCTACAGTTGCCCAGGTGTCTATCATAGTCTTCTCTCCAATGTAAGCGCCTATGTTTACATAGGAAGGCATTAAAATAACTCCCTTCGAAATATAAGATCCAAAACGAAGAATAGCATTAGGAACAACCCTAATTTCCTTTTCTTTATATTTTGACTTCAAAGGAAGTTTGTCATGAAACTCCAAAGGATCTAATTCGTAGGTTTTCATTTGCATTAACGAAAAGTACGTTATTATATATTTTTTCACCCATTCATTTATCTTCCATCCATCAAGTGTTGGTTCAGCAACTCTTATAATTCCACTATCCAATTGGGAAATAACCTCAAAAACTATTTCTTTTAATTCACTACTTTCTGTAGTTGGATAAATTCTTTCTATAATTTCCTTGAAATTGTGCATATATTTTTTAATTTTGCATTCTATTTTTTCTAAAAATATACTTACTATTATAAAGTAATGAATTATAAAATAATTTCTATAGATTATGGAAGTCAACGGACTGGCTTAGCAGTTACAGATAAATTTCAAATAATTGCATCAGCGCTGACAACAATTAAAACAAAGAATTTGATGCGATTTTTAAGTTATTATTTATACGAGGAAAAGATACAAAAAGTAGTAATTGGAGAACCAAAAAACTATAAAAATCAGCCGTCTGATATAGAAAAAGAAATACAAACTTTTATAAGTAAATTTTGTCTTATTTTCCCAGATATTAATATCGACCGGATAGATGAGAGATTTACGTCTAAATTAGCTAAAAAAACGCTAATTGGTCTAAAAAAAAGATATAGAAATAATAAACTGATTATAGATAAAATAAGTGCTGCGCTTATTTTACAATCTTATATTGAAAAAAAAAGAAAAGTATGATTTTATCTATTAGACTATATGGAGATCCCATACTTCGAAAGATCTGTAATAATATTGACCTTTCTGATTCTATTTACCATATTATAAATGATATGTTTGATACGATGGCAAAAGCTTATGGCGTTGGTTTAGCAGCTCCTCAAATTGGAAAACCTTTAAGAATTTTTATAATTGACACGTCCCCATTTATTATTTATAAAGATGCAAACAAGACAAAAAGAGTTTTTATTAATCCTTCTATTGTTAAACGATATGGAAAAACTTGGATTATTAAAGAAGGGTGTTTAAGTTTTCCAGATTTTATTTCAAAAATTGAACGATATGAAATTATACAAGTAAAATATTATAATGAATCTCTGGAAAAATGTGAAGAAATTTATCAAGGATTATCTGCAAGAGTTATCCAACACGAAAATGACCACATTGAAGGAAAGTTATTAATAGATTATCTTTCTTTATTTAGACAAGAAAGGTTTAATAAAAATCTCCGTACTCTATAAAAACCCATATTTCTATTTTATTTCCTCGATAATTTCCTTAAAAACGTCGGGATGATGAAATGCTAAATCAGCTAATACTTTTCGATTAAGGGGAATATTTTTCTCGTAAAGTTTACATATAAATTTTGAATAAGATAAAAAATACCTTCTTGCGCTGGCGTTTACTCTTTGGATCCAAAGACTTCTAAAAAGTCTTTTCTTTCTCTTACGTCCTACATAAGAATATTGTAAAGATTTTTCAACTGCGTTTTTAGCTACACTATATAATTTACTTCTTGCACCAAAATATCCTTTGGATGCATTTAGTATTTTTTTCTTTCTATCTTTGGATGCTACTGTATTAATAGATCGTGGCATAAATTACTTATAGATTTGAAAGGTTCAAATTAATAACTGTCTTTTTATATTTTTTTTATTAGCTTTATTAAGAGTAGTGAAATGCCCTAATTTACGTTTACGTTTAGTAGATTTCTTTATTAAGAGATGATTTTTAAAAGCATGCTTTCTTTTTATTAAACCATTAGAATTTACCTTAAATCTTTTTTTTGCACTTGATTTTTTTTTTAATTTGAACATTATTTTTTAGGTACTAAAATTAAAAACATTCTTTTTCCTTCCATTGAAGGCATCTTTTCTATCTTAGAACAATCTTCAAGATCATTTGCAAGCCGCAATAGTAATATTCTACCTTGCTCTCTATAAATAATAGATCGTCCTTTAAAAAAAACTAACGATTTAACTTTGAACCCTTCTTCCAAAAAATTCCGGACACTCTTTCTTTTAAATTCATAATCGTGGCCACTAGTTTGAGGTCCGAATCGGATTTCTTTTACTACTAATTTAGATTGCCTTGCATTGTTAAATTTCTTTTGTCTTCTCTTCTTATCATAGATGAATTTTTTATATTGCAATATTTTACAAACAGGAGGATATATTTTAGTAGTAATTTCTACTAAATCTAAACCCAAATCATGAGCTATATCTAGGGCTTCTCGTAAAGAATAAATCCTATTTTCTATATCATCACCTACTATTCTAATTTCAAGGCTAGTGATTTGTTCATTAACTAGAGGAATGGAATCTATATTATGCTTCATTAAAAACTTTTCCTTTTCTATGCGCTCTGATTGATATAGTATACATTTCTTTTTCTCCTACAATAGCCATAACCATAAAATTCCTTTTATTAATTTCCGCATCTCTTATTTTTTACCAGTAAAGCAAATGTAAAATATATTTTTCATTTTTTGAATAAGTTTTAAGATATTGTTAAATCTAATTTAGGACCATTGTGACTAAAATTTCATAATTATATAAAGAACGCAAGAGATAAACATGCAAACATGCAACACAAACCTTAGTAATAACCTTAATAATGCTGTAGAAAGCGCTGGATTGCTTAAAATAGATCTTTTAGGACTAAGAA